>JAYSYB010000451.1:0-12103 GCA_043716775.1 Rubrivivax sp. | reverse complement strand
ACGCCGCAACAGCGGTTTTCGCCTGATGGTGCAAGACCTGGGCAGCGGCACCGCCAGCGCGGCCACTGGCATCACAGAAACCCAAGACGACGAAAGCCCGAGCTTTGCGCCCAACGGCCGGATGCTCGTCTATGCCACCCGGGCTCAGGGCGTCGATGTGTTGATGACCACCACCCTTGATGGCAAGATCAAGACACGCCTGCTGAGCAGCGGCGCGGACATGCGTGAACCGGCATGGGGGCCGTTTGCACGTTGAGTCGCTTGTCCAGGAATTTCAGATGGGAGCCCGCGCCGCGCCATCGCATCGAAGGTCGCCCTTTTCGCCAACTCATCCACCACCGAAGGAGATGTCCATGAAGCAAAACCTGAGTGCTGTCGCGCTGGCCCTAGCGGCGACGCTGGTCTTGGTTGCGGGCTGCCAATCGCCCAGCAAGGTTGCGGGCGGGGCCAGCCTGGCGCCTGTGGAAACACGCACGCCGGCTTCTGCGGGCACTGCCGGCGCCGGCGGTGGCGGTGGCACCGGTGCAATCGCCAGCGGCACGCCGCAGTCGGGCGTATCGACCGTCGATCTCACCGCGCGGTCGGTCGCCGGTGGCGCCGCAGCGGGCACGGCGATGATGGCTGCGCCAGCGCAGCGCATCGTCTATTTCGACTACGACAGCTTCGTCATCAAGGACGAATTCAAGGGCCTGCTGGATGGCCACGCGAAGGTGCTGTCACGTGAAGCCGCTAAGCGCATCGTCGTCGAAGGCCACACCGACGAACGCGGTGGCCGCGAATACAACCTGGCGCTGGGCCAGAAGCGGGCCGAAGCGGTGACGAGGTCGCTCGCACTGCTGGGCGTGCCCGAAAGCCGCATCGAGGCCGTGAGCTTTGGTGAAGAGCGTCCGGCGGTCGCAGGCACCGACGAAGGTGCGTGGTCACGCAACCGCCGCGCTGAACTGAAGGACCGCTGAGATGCGCTTGTTCTCACGCCCCACCCTGGCTGGTCTGACCGCAGCGGCGGCACTGGTTTGCAACAGCGCCGCCCACGCCGGACTTTTTGACGACGAAGAAGCCCGCAAGGCCATCGTGGACCTGCGCGCGCGCCTGGTCACCATGGAAGACCAGGGCAAGGCACGCGCCACCGAAGTGGCCGCCGCCAACGCGCAGAGCGCACAGTTGACCGAACAATTGGCGGCGCTGCGACGCAGCCTGCTGGACCTGAATAACCAGCTGGAATCGATGCGCGGTGAAGTTGCCAAGCTGCGCGGCAACGACGAGCAGGTGATGCGCGAAGTGGCCGAATTGCAACGCCGCCAGCGCGACGTCGGCCAGGCTTTGGATGATCGGCTGCGCAAGGTTGAGCCCGCCAAGGTGTCGATGGACGGCCGTGACTTCATGGCTGACCCTGAAGAGAAGCGCGCCTTCGACGAGGCCTTCGCCGCCATCCGCAATGGCGACTTCGACAAGTCGGTAGCGCAGTTGTCCAATTTCCAGCGCCGTTACCCCGGCAGCGGCTACACCGACGCGGCGCGCTTCTGGCTGGGCAATTCGCAATACGGGCGGCGCGACTACAAAGAAGCCATCAGCACCTTCCGCGCCTTCGTCACGGCGTCGCCAGACCACCCGCGCGCCCCCGAAGCCCTGTTGGCAGTGGCCAACAGCCAGGCCGAGATGAAAGACCCGCGCGGCGCGCGCAAGACCATCGAAGACCTGATGAAGGCCTACCCGCAGTCTGAAGCGGCGCAGGCGGGCAAGGAAAGGCTGGCTTCGCTGAAGTAGCTGACCTGTGCCGGCGGCGGCGGCGCTGCCGGCACAATCGCGGCATGCAGGAATCCAATCTCCCCGCCCTGGTGACCCAGTTGCTGTGGGCCAGCTTTGCGCTGGCCCTGGCCTTTGGCGCCATCGCGCAGCGCACCCACTTCTGCACCATGGGTGCTGTTGCCGACATCGTCAACATGGGCGACTGGACGCGCATGCGAATGTGGTTGATGGCCATGGGCGTGGCGATGATCGGCTTCAACGTGATGGTAGCGCTGGGCTGGGTGCAGGCCGGGCAAAGTGTCTATGCAGGACCACGGCTGATCTGGCTCAGCAACGCACTGGGCGGCTTGCTCTTTGGCTTTGGCATGGTGCTGGCGTCGGGCTGCGGCAGCAAGACGCTGGTGCGCATTGGCGGCGGCAGCCTGAAGAGCGTTGTGGTGTTCTTCGTGCTGGCAGTGGCGGCCTACGCGACGCTGCGCGGCATCACGGCCGTGGTCCGCGTGGCGACCGTGGACACCGTTGCGTTGACGCTGGCCAGCGGGCAGGATCTGCCGTCCTTGCTGGCCACTTTCACGGGTGCATCGCGTGGCAGCCTGGCGCTGCTGCTGGGCGGCGCCATCGGCGGGGCCTTGATCGCCTTTGCCCTGGCCAAACCCGAAGGTCGCAGCGCCGACGTGCTGCTGGCGGGCCTGGGCCTGGGCGCGGTGATCGTGGCGGTGTGGTGGGTGTCCGGGCGTCTGGGTCACCTGACGGAGCACCCGGTGACGCTGGAAGAGGTGTTCCTGGCCACCAACACGCAACGCATGGAATCGCTGACCTTCGTCGCCCCCATGGCCTACACGGTGGACTGGCTGATTCTCTTCAGCGACAAGAGCAAGGTCCTGACCATCGGCATCGTCACCACGCTTGGGGTGGTGGTGGGCTCGGCGGTGGTGGCGGTGATGAACCGCAGTTTTCGCTGGGAAGGTTTTGGCGGTAGCGAAGACACCGCCAACCACGTCGTCGGCGCGCTGCTGATGGGCGTGGGCGGCGTCACCGCCATGGGCTGCACCATCGGCCAGGGCCTGAGCGGCGTGTCCACGCTCGCCGTTGGCAGCTTCATCGCGCTGGCCGGCATCATCGGCGGGGCGGTGTTGGCGCTGCGCTACCAGGTCTGGCGGCTGGACCAGGACGATTGAAGATCGAGCACTTGCCGCCGCTGGAAGACGCCGACCTGGAGCGCCGCTTTGGCGGCCTGCGCCGCCTGTACGGTGACGCCGGCTACACCCGCGTGCGGGCAGCGCGCGTGGCGGTCATCGGCCTGGGTGGTGTCGGTTCCTGGGCCGTCGAGGCGCTGGCCCGCAGCGGCGTGGCGCGGCTGGTGCTGGTGGACCTGGATCACGTCGCTGAATCCAACATCAACCGCCAGGTGCAGGCCGTGGGCCAGACATTGGGCATGGCCAAGGTGCAGGCGCTGCGCCAGCGCGTGGCCGACATCCACCCCGGCTGCGAAGTGGTGGGCGTGGAAGAGTTCGTGAGCCCCGCCAACTGGCCCGGGATGCTGCCCGCAAACGTGGACGCAGTCATCGACGCCTGCGACCAGTCATCGGCCAAGAACGCGCTGGCGGCCTGGAGCCTGAAGAGCGGCGTGCCGCTGATCTGCGTGGGCGCGGCCGGCGGCAAGCGGTTGGCGCAGCGAGTGGAGGTCGAAGACTTGGCCGACGCCACCCACGACCCGCTGCTGGCCGGCCTGCGGCAACGCCTGCGCAAGGATGGCGCCGCGCCGCGCCAGGGCCGCATCGGTTTGCGCTGCGTGTTCTCGCGCGAGAGCGTCGCGGCGCCGGCTGACGGCGGCAGTGCAAGCCCCGTTGAGAACGGCAACGACGGCACCCTGAACTGCCACGGCTACGGCTCCAGCGTCACCGTCACCGCCACTTTTGGCATGGTGGCAGCGGGCGAAGTGTTGGCTCTGCTGCAGGCGTCCACTCCCGGCCGGACCCACCCAGAGAGGCCCGCAAAGCCAGCTATACTCTGAGGCTCTTCGGATGGGTCGTTAGCTCAGTCGGTAGAGCAGCGGACTTTTAATCCGTTGGTCGCGTGTTCGAGTCACGCACGACCCACCACGCGTCAGAACAGGCTGCCAGTTCATCTGGCCCCCGGTTTTCAGGGCTCTTAGCTCAGTTGGTAGAGCAGCGGACTCTTAATCCGTTGGTCGACAGTTCGAATCTGTCAGGGCCCACCAACAAGATCAACGGCTTAGGCAGCAATGTCTAGGCCGTTGGTCTTTGAGGCGCGGCCGCTGAAACCAGTTCAGACCACGTCGGCAAAGTCGATCAGCACCTTCATCGCCCGCTGGCGGTCCGACGCCAGCTCGAAGGCTTCCACCGCCCGGCTCATCGGCAGCGTGTGGCTGATGACGGGTGACAGGTCCACACGGCCTTCGCTGATCAGCCGCACCGCCAACGCAAATTCGTGGTGGAAGCGGAAAGACCCGCAGATGCTGAGCTCCTTGGCCACCACCATGTTCTGCGGGATGCGCACATCGCCGCCCAGGCCCAGTTGCACCACCACGCCGCGCGGGCGCATCACTTCCAGGCCGTCGCGGAGCGCGCGTTCGTTGCCAGAACATTCCAGCATGACGTCGAAAGTGCCCTTGTCGGCGCTGTAGCGCTGCACCCAACCGCTGTCCTGCGCGACGTTGATCGTCTGCGCCGCGCCCAGCGCGCGTGCCACGGCCAACGGGGCGTCCACCACATCGGTCGCCACCACTTCTGCTGCACCGTGCACCCGCGCGGCGGCCACAGCCAGCACGCCGATTGGCCCGCAGCCCGACACCAGCACCCGCTTGCCCAGCAGCGAGCCGGCACGCGACACCGCATGCAGGCCGACGGAAAAGGGCTCGGCCAATGCAGCCAGCCGCAGCGGCACACCGGGCGCCACGGGCACACACTGGGTGGCCTGGCACAGCAGCAGGTTGCGAAAGGCGCCTTGCACGTGCGGCATGCGCATGGCGCTGCCGTAGAAACGCATCTCCAGGCACTGGTTGGGCAGGCCTTCCAGGCAGAATTTGCAGCCGCCGTTCGTGCCAAAACAAGGTTGGCTTGGGTTGATGGCAACACCCTGGCCGACTTTCAGGCCCGCCACCCCCTTACCCAGAGCCATCACGGTGCCGGCCACTTCATGCCCCAGCACCATTGGCTGCTGCAGCCGCACGGTGCCGAAACCGCCGTGCTGGAAGTAGTGCAGGTCCGACCCGCAGATGCCACCCAGCTCCACCTTCACCAGCACCTGGCCGGGGCCGGGTTCGCCGGCGTCCCGCTCATCCAGCCGCAAGTCACCTTCGGCATGAATCACCAGGCACATGCAGCGGTATCTCATCGTGGCTCCTCGGTGTCGGCGCTGATGATCTCATTGCCGTGCCCGCACATGAAAAAGCGCGCCGGGCCCGAAGGGCGCGGCGCGCTGAAGTTACTGGCGGTGCTGACCGTGGGCGGGTTAGATCGCCTGCGGCGCGTCCGACTCGCTGGTCGGCGGCGTGGCCGAATTCACGTCCAGCGGAGACTGCGTTTCACTGTTCATCAGCGACGCCGCAAACCGCGACCAGGCGGACGTCGACGTGGTGGCCGAGGCCGGCACCTGGTTGCTGGACGTGGTGTCGGCGGACTCGGGGTTGTCACCGCAAGCCGCCAGCAGCGTCACCGCCGCCAGCAGTGCAAGAGAAGTCTTGATCTTCATCATGCAGCGCTCCAGGTTCAACGCGCGCCAGGCGTCGGTGTGAACAGGTACGGGAAGCCTGGCAGCAACGGCACCACCGCCTGGTCCACCGCGTCATGCAGCCTGAACGCGGTGGCGCCAAGTGGCACCTTGCTGGGGTTGCAGTCAGCCCCGAAGCCCAGCGCGTTGGTGTTGCCGTTGGCCACGCACAGGCCACCCATCACGGCCACCAGCGAGATGTCCACGACGTCGTCCTTCGGCCGGCGGCCGTTCGGGTAACCCGCGTTGTCGCTGCCCCCAGCCAGGATGTTGCCGACGATGCCCAGACGGTTCTGCTGCGCAAACGGGACAGCCGCAATCGCGGTGTTCAGACGCAGCATTTCCGAGCCAACCACGTTGGCCGGCTTGTTGACGCCGGTGATGCCGGTCAGGAAGGTGGTCACCAGGTCATTGCGCGGGAAGTTGGTGGGCGCAGTATTCGGAATTGCCAGCGCAATTTCCAGCAACGCCGGCAACGTCGGGTTGGTGACGTAGTCGATGAACTGGCCGTCGCCGATGGGCGAACTGGCGTTGAACTTGTCCTTGTCCTTCAGGCCAATGACCACTTCGTTGACCAGGGGCATGCCCAGGCGTGACACCTGAACCCAGGCACCGCCCGGCTTTTCGCTGGCCTGATGGCCGCTGGGAGGGCTGGGGTTGAGCAGACGGGCCTGGCGCAGGCTGGCTGTGGTCCAGCCGCCGACGACGGTTTCGCTGCCCGACGTGAGGCAGCTCTTGGCCACTTCCAGCGCCAGTGTCGTGACGTTGGCACCGTCGATGGTGTTGGGCGCGGCGTTGATCAGCGCGGGGTCGGTTATGACGGACAGGGGCGCATTGACCAGGTCAAAGATCGCGCCGAGGTTGACTGCAAAAGCGTCCTTGCGCTGGCCCACGAAGAGCTTGGCCGGCGTGCTGCAGCCGGGGATGTTGACGCTGTAAATGTGCTGTCCAGCGTAGGCGTCGTAGTTGGGGATGGTCTTGGTGCCGATGTTGTCCACCGGCTTCAGGAAAGACGCGCTGCCCGTGGCCGCGTTGGTGATGGCTGTGGCGGTGCCGGTGCGGCGGTCGCCACGCACCACGGTCACGCTATAGCTCTCCGACAGGTTCAGCGACGCCGAACCGGCGGCCGTCACCTGGCCGGCCTGCACCAGGGGAATGGCAACCATCTTGCCGCCGATGTTCAAGGCCACGCCGCTGCCGCCAGCCAGCGTGTTGGTGAAGCGGAACTGGAAAGTGAGGTCTTCCTTGGCGTCGCCGTTGTTGTCCACGTGGATTTCATACAGCGCGTTGGGGTCCATCGCAAAGTAGTTGGGGCCGCCGTACGGGGCCTGCAGCGGCTGGTAATTGGCGATCAGCGTCACATACGCAGAACGGCCGCTTTCGTAGCTGTTGAACATGTAGAAGTCGGTGCCGTCTACCTTGGGGCTCGTGGTGATGAACGGCGCTTCGCGGTGGCTGGACGCGGTAGCCAGGGAGGCAACAGCCATCAGCGCTGCGGCAGCCAGGGGTGCCAGTCGGGACAGCCGGGTCAACGATTTGGCTGCGCGGGTATTCGAGTGGGTCATGAATCTGCTCCTGGGGTGGACGGATTTGTTTCGGGGAATGGGTCGGCCACTGGACGTCCGGTAGCCGGCCGCAATCTGTACGCGGCGTGCAGCCAATCGGATGTGGCGCTGCATTGCCGGAGCGGATTGCTGCGGCATGCATCCAGTCGCAACAATGGTGCGTACCGAAACGGGTCGAATCACGTCCACACCCCACCAGGAGTTTTGCCATGAACACTTTGCTGACTTGGGCACAGCGCACGCTGCGGTCCCCGTTGCTCTCTTCGCTGCTGTGCGCAACGCTGCTGACGCCGTTGGCGACCAGCAGCGCGATGGCTTCGCCCGTGAACTATTTCGTGTCGTACATGGGCCAGGGCAATGTGTCGGTGTTCGACGCCGCAGCCGGCACCGGTGGCTGGGTAGGCAGCATCGATGAAGTGCCGGACCCGTCCAATCCGAGCCCACCGCTGTCGCTGGTGTCAGTGGTGCTGTTCACGCTGGACCGCGCGGCACAAACGCTGATGGGCACCTTCGAATTCACCACCACGGACCTGCTCAGCACCCTGTACGGTGAACTCACCGGCACCTTTTTGGACAGCAACATCTTGACCCAGGGCGGCCAGTTCAGCCTGGACTACCGCATCGACGGCGGCACGGGGCAGTTTGCCCGCGCCAGCGGCTTCGGTCTGGCCTTTGTGGACTTCAACCCGGCAGGGACCTTCAACAACTACAGCGAAAGTGGTTTGCTGGTTTTTAGCGTGCCGACGCCGGCCACCGGTGCCCTGGTGATGGCAGGGCTGCTGGGACTGGGTTTCAGCCGTCGCGTCAGCCGCAGCCATGTCAGCAGCAGCCAGGTGCGCCCGCTAAACTGAGCGCCCTCTCCCCTGACCCAGCCCGGCGGCCGACACGCCGGGCTTGCCGACCGCCATGAGTACCGTGCCGCCTGCTGTCCAAGACTTGCCTTACGACCCCAGCGTCAAGCAGAAATCGCAGGCCAAGACATCGCGCATCCCGATCAAGATCGTGGCTGCAGAAACGCTTAAGAAGCCCGACTGGATCCGCATCAAGGCCGGCTCGCCCGGTTCTCCCCAGGTCTCGCGCTTCTATGAGATCAAGCAGATCCTGCGCGAACACAAGCTGCACACGGTGTGCGAAGAAGCGTCCTGCCCCAACATCGGCGAGTGTTTTGGCAAGGGCACGGCCACCTTCATGATCATGGGCGACAAGTGCACGCGGCGCTGCCCCTTCTGCGACGTTGGTCACGGTCGGCCCGACCCGCTGGACAGGGATGAACCCGCCAACCTGGCGAAGACCATCGCGGCGTTGAAGCTGCAGTACGTGGTGATCACGAGCGTTGACCGCGACGACCTGCGCGACGGTGGCGCGGCGCACTTCGTCGATTGCATCCGCCAGACCCGTGCACTGTCGCCGCAAACGCGCATCGAGATCCTGGTGCCCGACTTTCGCGGCCGCATGGACCGCGCGCTGGACATCCTGAAGGCCGCGCCGCCCGACGTCATGAACCACAACCTGGAAACCATCCCGCGGCTGTACAAGGAAGCGCGGCCGGGTTCTGACTACGCCTTCAGCCTGAACCTGCTCAAGCGCTTCAAGGAAGCGGTGCCGGGCGTGCCCACCAAGAGCGGCATGATGGTGGGGCTGGGCGAGACTGACGAAGAGATCCTGCTGTCGATGCGCGACATGCGCGCGCACGGCATCGACATGCTCACGCTGGGTCAGTACCTCGCGCCGAGCGGCCACCACCTGCCGGTGCGGCGCTATGTGCACCCCGACACCTTCAAGATGTTCGAACGCGAAGCCGCAGCACTGGGCTTCAGCCACGCCGCTGTTGGCGCGATGGTGCGCAGCAGTTACCACGCCGACCAGCAAGCGCATGCTGCCGGGGTGGCAGACGCCATCGCCTGAGCGCTTGACGGAGCAACGCTGCGGCAGTTGGGCGGCCGACGAGCATCGACCCGGGTTTCCTGGCTACAGTGCCAGCTTGTCTTCCGCCCCGCCTGCCGCATGAAAACCACCACCCGTCTCCAGCTGCACGCCCTGCTGCGCGCCATGCCCAAGGCCGAACTGCACATCCACATCGAAGGCTCGCTCGAACCTGAACTGATCTTCGACCTGGCGCGGCGCAACGGCGTGGCGCTGGCCTACCCGAGCGTGCAGACGCTGCGAGAGGCCTACGCCTTCAGCGACCTGCAGAGCTTTCTGGACATCTACTACGCCGGTGCCAGCGTGCTGCTGCACGAGCAGGACTTCTTCGACATGGCCTGGGCCTACTTCCAGCGCGCCAAGGCCGACGGGGTGGTGCACGCCGAGCTCTTCTTCGACCCCCAGACCCACACCGACCGCGGCGTGCCGATAGCAACCGTGGTGCTGGGGCTGGCCCGCGCCTGCCGCCAGGCGCAGGCCAAGCTGGGCATCAGCGCTGCGCTGATCCTGTGCTTCCTGCGCCATCTAAGCGAAGAGGCCGCGCTGGCGACGTTGGACCAGGCGCTGCCCTACCGTGAGCACATCATCGGCGTTGGCCTGGACAGCAGCGAACGTGGCCACCCGCCGGAGAAGTTTGCGCGTGTCTTTGCGCGCTGCCGCGCGCTTGGACTGCACACCGTCGCCCATGCCGGCGAAGAAGGCCCGCCGGCCTACATATGGAGCGCGCTGGACGTGCTGAAGGTCGAGCGCATCGACCACGGCGTGCGCTGCACCGAAGACCCCGCACTCGTGCAGCGCCTGGCGGCCGAACGCATGCCGTTGACGGTGTGCCCGCTGTCCAACGTCAAGCTCTGTGTCTTCAAGACGCTGGCCGACCACAACCTGCCGGCGCTGCTGGACGCGGGCCTGTGCGCCACCATCAACAGCGACGACCCGGCCTACTTTGGCGGCTACCTGCTGCAGAACTACACCGAGACTTTCGACGCGCTGCCGCAACTGGGCATCCAGCAGGCCTACGCGCTGGCGCGCAACAGCCTGGAGGCGAGCTTCGCGCCGGCGGCGGACAAGGCGCGCTGGGTGGCGGCGCTGGACGAGACTTTTGCGCGGCTGAACAGAAACTCCGCCAACGAAGCTCAGTCCACAAAAAAATCGGGGATGAAGTTCTTTGTGCCCGGCACCACCGAATAGGTGTCCAGGTCAGTCACGCCGTGACTGGCCAGCAGTTCGTCGTCGATGAAGAAGTTGCCGGTGGTCGTCAACGAATCGCTGGTGAAGATGAACCAAGCCGCGTCGGCCAGGATCTGTGGCTTGCGGCAGAGGTTCAAGTCGACACCCGGAATCATCTGCATGGCCGCAGTCGCAATCGCCGTGCGCGGCCACAGGCTGTTGACCGCGATGCCATGCGGGCGAAATTCACCGGCGTGGCCCAGAGTGCATTCGCTCATGCCGTACTTGGCCATCGTGTAGGCCACGTGGCCCTTGAACCAGTGCTCTTTCATGCTCAGCGGCGGGCTCATGTTCAACACATGCGGGTTGCGGCCGGCCTTGGCGCTCTTGATCAGTTCCGGCAAGCACGCCTGAGTGACCGCGTAGGTGCCGCGCACGTTGACGCCGAACATCAAGTCAAACTTCTTCATCGGCGTCGCCAGCGTCGGCGTCAGGCTGATGGCACTGGCGTTGTTGACCAAGATGTCAATGCCACCGAAGCGGTCCACCGCCGCCTTCACGGCTGCAGCCACGGCAGCGTCGTCACGAATATCGGTCTGCACCGCCAGCGCCTGGCCACCGGCCGCGATGACTTCCGCCGCCGCGCTGGACAGCGTGCCGGGCAGTTTGGGGTTGGGCTCCACCGTCTTGGCCAGCAGCACGATGTTGGCGCCATCTGCCGCTGCGCGTTTGGCAATGGCCAGGCCGATGCCACGGCTGGCGCCGGTGATGAGGATCGTCTTGCCGTGCAGTGTTGTCATGAGCTCGCGTCCAGATGAGGATCTTGATGAAGGTTCAGATGAAGCAAGGGCCACACATGCGTGGCGATGTGCTGCGCAATCGTGGTCGCGCAATAGCGGTAGACCGGCTCGCCGGGGTGGAAACCGTCTGCCGCCATGACGCCGCGGTTCAGTGGCACGTCCATGTCCACACACGACACATCGCCGCGTGAACCCGCCCACACTTTCAGGGCAGCGTTGTGGCGGCGCGCGTCAGCACCGGCCATCCAGCGCAGCGGCTGTGGCAGGCCCGGAAAGTGGTGAATGGGCGGCAGCGGCGCAAACACCACGTGCTGCACGCCGTGGCCGTTGCGCAGCCAGTTGGCCAGCGCTTCACGGGCGGCCAGCGCGCGCTGCGAAGGCACCTGGTCGACCACATCGTTGACACCGGTCACCACCACCGCCACATCGGCCGCGAGCGGGCCCGCGTCGCGCAGCAGCGCAAGCGTCTGCGCCGTCGTCAGGCCCGAACGTGCATGCAACTGCCAGCCCACGCGCGCGGATGCGGTGGCCGCCAGCGTGGCGGCCAGGCGCTGCGCCAGTGCGTCGCTTTGGCGGTGCACGCCCACACCCGCCGCCGAAGAGTCACCAGCGATCAAGAGCTGCAGCGGCTGCCCCCGCCCGACCACACCACGGCGCTGGCCACCGGGCTCTGGCAAGCGCGGCAAGCGCGCGCGCGTGCGCATGGCCTGCGCCACCAGCACGGGGCTCAAGATCAGCTTGGCGGTCAGCGACACCGTGGTTGGCCCCGTCAGAACTTGCTGAAGTCCGGCTTGCGCTTCTGGAAGAAAGCCTGGAAGGCTTCCATCGCCTCGGGGCTGCGCAGGCGGCGACCGAAAATTTCGGCCTCATTGCGAATCGTCTTCAGCAACACCTCGGTCTGCGGGCCGCGCATCAGCTGCTTGGCCTCACGCACGGCACCCGGCGGCAGCGCGTTGAAACGCTCGGCCACACGCCGGGCGTGGTTCACCACCTCGGCAGCCGGCAGCACCGCGTTGGCGATGCCGCAGTCCACCGCCTGCTCGGGCGTGAAGGGGTCGCCGAGCAGCAGCTTTTCAGCGGCGCGGCGGTGCCCCATCAATTGCGGTACCACCATGCTGCTGGCAAATTCCGGCACCAGCCCCAGCGCCACGAAAGGCATGGCGAGGCGCG
>JAYSYB010000046.1:0-22711 GCA_043716775.1 Rubrivivax sp. | reverse complement strand
CCGTCGTGTGCGGGCACCCACACGGCATCGTGCGACCGCAGCGCCGCGGCAGCCTGGCGCAGCACGGCGGCCGTCAGCGCGGGGGCGTCGGTGCCCATCAGCAGGATCGGGCTGTCGCCCTGCGCAAAACCGGCTTCAAAGACGTGGGCCATGCGCGCGCCCAGGTCGCCGCCAGCTTGCAGCGCCAGCACCACGCCGTGCTGCCGCTGCGCCTGCATGAAGGCAGGGTGCGATGCATCGGGCGTGGCCCACAGCGTCACCGGGCCCAGGTCGGCGGCGGCCGCCTGCGCCACCGCATGCGCCAGCAGCCGCGCGGCCAGCGCGGCGGCGCCGGCTTCGCCCAGCGCGGGCGCCAGGCGCGTCTTGGCCAGGCCCGCGACGGGCGCCTTGGCCATGATGGCAATGCGGCAGCGCTTCACCACGGCTTCAGCGGTAGGCCTGCGCCAGCGCATCAGGCGCCGCGCCGCGCCAGTAGCGCCAGCGCAACCGCCACATCAGCCACACCGTGCGCCAGACGCCACGCTGCTGCCAACGCCGGCCGCTGGTCAGCACGCGTGCCCGCAGGCAGGCCGGGGGCGCGACGGCGCGCAGGCGGCGGCTGATCTCGATGTCTTCCATCAGCGGTTGATCGGCATAACCGCCGAGTTGCATGAACAGGCTGCGTTCGATGAAGATGGCCTGGTCGCCGGTGGCGATGCCGCTCAGCCGCGAGCGCAGGTTCATCAGCGCCGCGATCAGCGGGAACAGCCGGGCGCCGCCGCTGATGTGCACGTCAAAGCGGCCCCAGCGCGCGCCCGTTGCCAGTGCGCGCTGAATGGCGCTGTCGGCATCTGCCGGCAGCAGTGTGTCGGCGTGCAGGAACAGCAACACGCTGCCTTGTGCCGCTGCAGCGCCGACGTTCATCTGCCGGGCCCGGCCGCGCGGCGCGGCCAACACGCGGTCGGCGCCGGCTTCGGCAAGCTGCGGGGTGGCATCGCCACTGCCGCCATCGACCACGATGACTTCATGGCCGCTTGCCCGCAGCGGTGCCAACGCCTGCAGCGTGGCACCCATGCCGGCGGCTTCGTTCAGCACCGGCACGATGATGGACAGCTGCACCGGCAGCCCATTCACGCCGGCTGCGCCACCGGTTTTGCCACCGTTGCCAATGCGGCGTCAGAGCCCAGCGCGCCACCGCAACTGCTGCCCTGGCCCGCCGTGCAGCCGTAGCAATGGTCGGCCACGCGAATGGGCGTGCCCATGCCGTCGTGCAAGAGCAGGTCCCGAAGATGCGGCTTGGTGGCCGACCCCAGGCGCGCAGGCAGGCTCAGCATCTGGTTGAAGTCGCAGTCGTAGAGATCGCCCTGGTAGTCCACGCTGACCAGGCTGCGGCACATCACCGTGGCCAGGTTCTGATGTTGAAAAGCGCCCTTGAGCAGCTGCATGTAACCCTGAAACTGCCCTTTGCTGATGAGCGTGCTGCCAAAGCGCTGGATCGGCATGTTGGTGAGCGCAAAGAGGTGGTCAAACTGGATGCCGAAGTGGCTGGCCAGTTCGCGTTTGTAGTCGGCTTCCAGCGGTTCTTGCGGCGGCGGCAGGCTCGCGCCTTGCGGGTTGTAGACGAGGTTCAGCACCAGGCCCGTGCCGGCGCGCGCATAGCCCAGTGCGTTGAGCCGCTTCAAGCCGGCGATGCTGCGGTCGAAGACGCCGTCACCGCGCTGGCGGTCGACATTGGCCACCGAATAGCAGGGCAGCGACGCGACCACTTCCACGCCTTCATCGGCCAGGAAGGCGGCCAGGTCTTCCTGGCCCGGTTCGGACAGGATCGTCAGGTTGCAGCGGTCGATCACGCGCACGCCGAAGGCCCGCGCGTCGCGCACCAGGCTGCGGAAGTGCGGGCTGAGTTCCGGGGCGCCGCCCGTGAGGTCCAGCGTGCCGATGGCGCGCTGGCGCAGCACGTCCAGCACCAGCGCGGCGGTGGCGCCGTCCATCATCTCGGTGCGGTTGGGGCCGGCATTGACGTGGCAGTGCAGGCAGCTCTGGTTGCACTTGTAGCCCAGGTTGACCTGCAGCGTGTCCAGGCGACTGCGCCTCAGGGCCGGGAAGTCGGTGGCAGCAAGCAGGGGCAGCGTGGGGTGCATCGGGGCTCCGGGGTGGCGACTTTGGCTGACCGAAGGGTCGAGCCCAAGCTCGGATTCTTACGCGGCATGGCCGCAGGCGTGTTGCAGAGGGTGAACAGCCGTGCGGCTTCTGCGGCGGGCCGGCCGCGCAAAGGCCCGATGAATCGATGACTCAATGGCCCGATGGCTCAGGGGCCAGGCCGGGCCGGCGGCTTGCTCAGCACGTCCAGCGCTGTCACATCGTGCAGCGTGCGGCGCAGCAAGCGGTCGTCTTCACGCTCATCGACGGCCCAGCGCACCGGCAGGCCCACACCCGGCGCGAACCACCAGGTCAGGTTGAGCGTGACGCGCAGCTTGTCGCCATTGCTGCGCACGGCAGGTCCGTCCAGGTAGGCGTGGAGCCGGCGCGTCTGCATCAGGCCGGCCAGGGTCTGGATGCTCTCAGCCACCGGGCCGTGCAGCTTGCCCTTGAGCAGCGCCCGGGTGATGCGGCCTTCGGCGTTGCGCCACTGCACGGTGGTGGCCACGTCCCGTTCGGCGGCGGTTTCTGCGGGCGCGACCGCCGCCGACGCCAGCGCCGACACGGTCGGCAGCGCGGGCTGCCATTCCACCCACTGGCCGCTGAATTCGTCGCTGCCGCCGCGCATCTGGCCCAAGGCGTCCAGGCGCTGCGCACCGTCGTTGAGCCACAGGCCGCCGTCGGCTTCGATGCGGTCCACGCGCCACAGGTAGTCGCGCGTGTAGCGGTCGCTCATCTGGTCCAGCACGCGGTAGCGGTAGCGGTCGCCTTCCGCAAAGCCCAGCGCGTTGCGCTTGGGGTTGGGCGGGCGGCGGTCGGTGCCGACGTCGCCCCAGGTCACGATCTCGTCGATGCGCTGCTGCGACGTGGCCAGCTGCGCCTGCTGTTCGCGTTCGCTCTGTTCGCTGGCACGCAGCAGGTTTTCAAGCTCGGCGCTGCTGAGCACACGGCCCGGGTCGCTTGCGGTGTTGGCGGCTTCAATGGTCGGGCCCGTCTGGCCGTTCAAGCGCGTGGGTGGCGCCACCAGGTCCGCCAGCCGGGCCCGCGCTTCCCTGGCGTAGCGGCCGCCGGGAAAGCGGTTGAGGTAGGCGAAGATCTCGGCGCTGCTGGTCGAATCCTTCACCGCCGACCACAGCGCATCGTCGATGGCCGCCGTGGGGTCCGGCGCGGGCAATGGCGGCACCGAAGGCGCCAGCGACGCCCCGCCAAAACCCTGCCCTGGCGGCGGCGCGCGGAAGTAGAAGTCGCCGATCAGCGATGAGGCTTCCCACGGCACCTGGCGGTTCATTGAGTCGCGCAGCACGCCCATGCGCACCTGCTTGAACACGTCTTCCACCTTCAGGCCCGGGCGCTGCAGCGCATTCAGCAGGTGGCTGGTGTACAGGCCGTTGCTGCCGCCCTGCAGGCCGTCGCTGGCCACTGAACCGGGCGCGGTGGAAAAGGCCACCAGCGTGCCCACCGGCGCGTCCATTTGCGCCAGACCCTGGCGGCCGCTGCGGAAGCTGCGCACGAAGGGGTTGTTGCGGCAGGCGTCGAGGATGACGATGTTGGTGCCGTTGCCGGCCGACTCCATCTTGTCCATCACCGCCTGCGCGTCCAGCGCCTGGTAGCTCACCTCGTCTTCGTGTTCAATGTTGGCGCCCACGGGGATGAGGAAGTTGCGCCCGCGAATCTGCATGCCGTGGCCCGCGAAGTAGAAGAGACCCGCTGTGCCCGCGCCGCCTTCTTTGAGCCGGCTGCCGAATTCGCGCACCGCCGCCGTCAGCTCAGCCTGGGTGGTGTCGGTCTTGAGGATGACCGTGAAGCCGGCGCTGAGCAACGCGGTGGCCATCGCCCGCGCGTCATTGACGGGGTTGAGCAGCGGCCCGGAGCCGTAGGCGTTGTTGCCGATGACCAAAGCCACGCGGCGCGGGTTGTCACTGCCGGCCTGCGCCCTGGCCGGCTGGGCCAGGCTGAGCAGGGCACACATAAGCAGGCAGAGGAAGGCGGCAAAGCGCACGGTGCAGCTGGCGGTGGTTTACGTTGGTGAAGCCCGTATCGTATCGGCGCCAGCGCACAATGCCGGCCGCATGCCAACCCCACCCCTTGCCGCAGTCCCTGCACCCGAACGCTGGCAGCTCGACGCCGGTGACGCCGCCAGCGCCATGCTCGTCATTCCCGCAGACGCACGCCGCGAACGGCGCTTCGAGATCGCTTGCGCCGTCACCGTCCACGTGCCGGCCGCTGCGGTGGACCCCACGCTGCAGATGAGCGTGCTGGCCAACGGCGCGCAGCAGTGGCGGCGCCGCGCGCCAGCCCACAACCCGGGCACCTGGGACGGGCTGGACTACCGCTTCGCCCGCAGCGTCCCCGTCGGCCAGGCGCTGCGCATCACCGTGGCGGTGGCAGGCAGCGGCGTGCGTCGGCGCAGCCTGGTGATCGAGGCCGACGAGGTCTGAACGCGCGCAACATGTCCGACGGCTCCGACGACAACCAGACCATGCTGCCGGCGTCGTTCATCGCACTCTTCATCGAGCCCGGCCGCCACAAACCCAGCGCCACGCGCGACCACATGCAGGCGCGCCACGAATTCTGCGAAGACCTGGCGTCGATGCTCACCGAACAGGCCCAGACCAAATTGTGGGAACTGGGCGTGACCGAGCAGGACGTCCTGCAGCGCATGCTGCTGGGCCTGCGCGCCAGCCCGGCTGTGGTGGACGACCGCGAAGCGGTGTGGGTGGTGACGCGGCTGGCGGAACTGCTGGGCTGGCCGGCACTGCCGGCTGCCTGAGCCCCGCTGCGCAGACGGCTGTTCGTATCGCCCGCCTGGCGGCATGCACGGGGCGGCAGCCTGACGCCGCCATCATCGGGTGGGGGCACCCGCCTGTATCTGGCGCTGCCGGTGTTGCCTCGCGGGCGGTGCGGGTTCTGCAATCAGCGCCGGCCCCAATGCCCCGGTGATGCGCGCCAGCCGTGGCGGTGGCGCGACCAGCCATAGGGCACCCAGTGCCAGCCCGGCCGGTGGCCTTCCCAGCGGCCGCCGACCCAGACGTGGCGGCCACCGATCCAGCCCCAGTAGCCGCTGATCCAGAAGTAGCCCGGGCCCGGCGCGACGATGACGGCTTCGGTATGCTGCGGCGGCGGAGCCACGGTGACGATGTCGCCGTCGTCAGTTTCGACCACGCGGCCACCCTGGCGGCGCCCCACCGGGACGATGATGCAAGCGCCCAGCAGGCTGCTGGTAGCCAGGGCCGCGAGCAGGCGCAGGCGGGTTCGATCGGGCTTCGCGGACAGCGCCATGGGGTGTTCCTGATTCTGAAAGTGGCTTTAGTCTGGCAACGGCCACCGCCACGGCGCCGATGACGGCGCGCACCCTCGCTTCGCCGGGCTTTACACCGCTTTACGCCCAGGCAGACGGCTTCAGTCGGCCGGCCAGGCCAGCGACTTTGGCCAGGTCATTGCCTCCGCGGGCGGGCCGCCGGCGCGCTCCACCGCGCGCCACCAGGGCGTGACGCTGTCCACCTGCGCCGGCTCCATGGCCTGGCCCAGTTGCGGCATCACCAGTTGCACGCCCTGCTGCGGCGCCAGGCGCAGCAGCGTTTCTGCCGGTTCGTCCCACGCATGCATCGCCAAACTGAACGTGCCCCAATGCACCGGCAGGAAGGCGCAACCGCTCAGCAGCTGCAAGGCGTTCAGCGCGTTGTCGGGCCCCAGGTGGATGTCGCCCCAGGCCGGATGGAAGGCGCCCACTTCCAGCATCACCAGGTCAAAGGGGCCGAGGCGGTCGCGGAGCAGCGTGTACTGGTCGGTCAGGCCCGTGTCGCCGTTCCAGGCGTTCACCGCTGGCGCGTTCACCCATCGATTTCATGGCTTCACGCCTTCGGCCCACCGCCGCACCACGTCCGACAGCACGTCAAGCGGCACCGAGCCGGTTTTCAGCACCACGTCATGAAAGGCCGGCAGCGAAAAACGCGCGCCCAGCTGGGCTTGCACCTCGTCCCGCAACGCCAGCATGTGCAGCATGCCCACCATGTAGGCCGTGGCCTGGCCCGGGTTGGCGACATAACGTTCCACCTCGTGCGCGGGCAAGCCGTAGGCAATAGCCTGTTCACGCGTCCAACGCTTGGCGTGCAGGCCGGTGTCCACCACCAGGCGGCGGGCGCGGAACAGTTGGCCGTCCAGCGCGCCCAAGAGCGCATGCGGGTCACCGTCGTACCAGCCGTTGTCCAGCGCCAGCCGCTCGGCATACAGCGCCCAGCCTTCGCTGTGCGCGCTGCCGCCGCCGAAGATGCGGCGCTGGCGCCAGCGCGGCAGGTCGGCTTGCTCCTGCTGCAGCGCCAGTTGAAAGTGGTGGCCCGGCACGGCTTCGTGAACGGCCAGGCTGCGGATGCGCAACACGTTGTAGTGAGGCCCCGGCAGCGGGGCCCAGAAGATGCCGGGTCGGCTGCCGTCGGGCGCCGGTGCCGTGTAGTAAGCGCTGGCGGTGCGTTCGGTGAGCGCGGGCACACGCCGCACTTCCACCGGCGCGGCCGGTATCAAATTGAAGAGCGGCAGGGCGCGGCGCTGGGCGTCGCGCACGGCATCTGCATAACGCTTTATCAGCGCGGGTCTCGGGTCGGGCTCTGTGGGTGGTTGCAGTTCTGCGCGCAGCGCCACCATGCGCGCTTCGACGCTGCCTTCTCGCCGGCCTTGCTCGGTCAGCACGCGGTCCATCTGCGCTTCGATGCGCGCCACCTCGCGCAGGCCCAGAGCGTGGATCTGCTCGGCCGTGAGTGAGGTGGTGGTGGCGGTGGCCAGCGCCTGGGCGTAGACCTTGGCGCCATCAGGCAGCCGCCACAGGCCCGCGTCGGCGGTCGTGCGCGGGTGCAGGTCGTCCAGCAGCGCCAGCACACGCTGGTAGGCCGGCCGCACCCGGGTCTGCAGCAGCAGCGTTGCGTCGTCGATGACGCGCTGGCGTTCGTCCGCCGCCAGGCCTTCCATGCGCGCACTGCGCCGCGCCAGGCCGGCGACGATGTCGTTGTCCGCATCGGCTTGCGCCAGGAAGTCCTGCACCTGCGCGCGGGCGCGCTCAAGGATGAAACGTGGCGGCAGCAGACCGCGCGCGGCGGCTTCGCGGGCGCGGGCGATGGCCTCGTCCAGGCGCAGGTCCACTTGTGCCAGGCGAGACAGGAAGGCGGGCAGGTCGGCGGGCTTGCGCAGGGGCTGGTTTTCGGCCAGCAGGTTGACGTAGCGCAGGTGCGGTCCGCCGAGCTGGTTAAAGACAAAGCCGTGGTCTTCATAAGGCGCTGCGGCCACGGTGCGTTGCAGCGACCAGCGCAGCAGCGCCGCGCCCACACGCTCATCGGGCGTGAGCGTGGCGGGCGCGTAGCCGTCCAGCTGCTCCAGACCCTTTTTCGCCAGCGCCACCCCGCTGGCGCGCCGCGCGGGCGTCAGTGGCGTCAGCTGGCGGTCCAGCGCGGCTTGGTCTTCCCCGCTGAAGTACTGCGTGGACGTGGCCCATTCGGCCGACTGGCGCACCCAGTCGGCGGCAAAGGATTCGCTCCAGTCAGAAAACGTAGGCGCCGCGGTGGTCATGGCGCTGGCCAGCGCCATCAGCCCTGCGGCGGCAATCGTGCGTGTCAACTTCATGCTTGCAGCGCCTTGGCGGCGACGTGGATGGCAGCGCGGATGCGCGGGTAGGTGCCGCAGCGGCACAGGTTGCCGGCCATGGCGGTGTCGATGTCGGCGTCGCTGGGCTTTGGGTTCTTCGTCAGCAGCGCCGCTGCGGCCATGACCTGGCCACTCTGGCAGTAGCCGCACTGCACGACATCCAGTTGCAGCCAGGCCGCGCGCACCGCGTCGGCGGCTTTGCCCTGCAGGCCTTCGATGGTGGTGACGGCCCGCGTGCCCACCGCGGCGATGGGCGTGACGCAGCCGCGCACCGGTTCGCCGTCGATATGCACCGTGCAAGCGCCGCACAGCGCCATGCCGCAGCCGAACTTGGTGCCGGTCAATTGCAGTTCACCGCGCAGCAGCCACAACAGCGGCGTGTCCGGCTCGGCATTGACGGGTGTGGCTTTGCCATTGATCAGCAACGTCAACATCAGTTTCTTTTCAAGCTATCAGCTCACTTTGAAAGGCAGACTGCGCAGCCGCTGGCCGGTCAGCGCGAAGATCGCATTGGCCACCGCTGGGGCGATGGGCGGCGTGCCGGGTTCGCCCACGCCTTCGGGGTGCGCGCTGCTGGCGATGATGTCGGTCTCGATTGCTGGACAGGCATCCATGCGCAGCGCTGGCACGTCGTGGAAGTTGCTCTGCTGCACCTGGCCTTGTTCGACGGTGAGCGTGCCGTAGAGCGCGGCCGAGAGACCGAAGACGACGGCGCTTTCCAGTTGCTGGCGGATGAGGTTCGGGTTGACCGCCATGCCGCAGTCGATGACTGCCACCACGCGGTGGACGCGGATCGTCTTGTCGGCGGCCAGCGAAACCTCGGCCACCTGAGCGACGATGGAGCCGAAGCTGTGGTGCAGCGCCACGCCGCGCGCCACCCTGGCGCCGTCAGACGTGGGGGCGGGCGCGGTGCCCCAACCCGCCAGTTCAGCCGCACGCCGCAGCACCTTCAAATGCCGGGGGTGTTGCGTCAGCAGCGTGGCGCGGAAGGCCACCGGGTCAGCGCCCGCCGCATGCGCCACCTCGTCGATGAAACTTTCCTTGAAGAAGGCCTGGTGCGAATGGCCGACGCTGCGCCACAAGCCCACCGGCAACGGCGACGACACGATCGTGTGGTCCACGCGCACGGTCGGGAATTCGTAGGGCTGGTCAAAGGAGCCTTCGGCCGCCGTCTTGTCGATGCCCATGCCGGGCACATAACCCAGCGGCCGCGTCAGTTGCCCCATCAGCGCCTGGCCTTTGGCCAACAGCGGCATGCCAGTCATGCCCGCGGCGTAGCGCGCCATGATCTGCGGCACGATGGCCTGGCCGGCAGAGTGGTTGTGCCAGGCGACGAGCTTGCCTGCAGCGTCAAGGCCCGCCTTGAAGCGCGACACCGCCGCCGGGCGGTAGAAGTCGTGCCGCACGTCCTCTTCGCGCGACCAGATCGTCTGCACCGGCCGGCCCGGCATGGCCTGCGCAATCAGCACCGCCTGGGCCACGAAGTCCACGTCCAGCCTGCGCCCGAAGCCGCCGCCCAGGTACTGCACCTGCACGTCCACCTGCTCCTTGTCCAGGCCCAGCAGGCGGGCGGCCACGGCGCGCGCAATGTCGGGCACTTGGGTTGAAGCCCACACCGTGGCGGTGTTGTCGTTCACCAGCACGGTGCAGTTGATCGGCTCCATGGCCGTGTGCGCGAGGTAGGGCGCGCTGTACTCGGCAGTGAGCATCTTGGCGCCAACCGTCTTGGCAACATCAGCCAGCGCCGCATTGGCGTCGCCGCGGCTGAAATAGGTGAAGCCCTGGTCGCGGTCCAGTGCAGCCGCAAATTCCTTCATCAGCGCCGCGCTGGAGACACCCGCCGCCGGGCCGGCATCCCACTGCACCACCACCGCCTTGGCAGCCTTCATCGCCTGCCAGGGCTGGTCGGCAATGACCGCCACGCCGCCGGTGCCGCCCGCCACTTGCGGCTCGAAGGCCAGCACCTTGCGCACGCCCGGCATCGCAGCCGCCGCCGCGCCGTCGTGAGATGCAACGCGCCCGCCGAGCGTGGGACACATCTTCACGCTGGCGTAGAGCATGCCGGGCAGCAGCACGTCGATGCCGAATCGCGCCGTGCCGTCAATCTTGCGCGCTGCTTCCAGGCGCGGCAACGGCTGCCCGATGAGCTTGAAGGCAGCCGGGGCCTTGAGCACCGGCTTGTCGGGGAATGCTTGTGCCGCAGCATCAACAGCCAATTCACCAAAGCGCGCTGATCTGCCCGAGGCATGCGTCAGCACGCCCTTGTTCACCTGCACTTCCGCTACCGGCACGGCCCACTTTGCGGCCGCCGCCGCCACCAGCATCGCGCGCGCTGACGCGCCGGCATGGCGCATTGGCAGCCACAAATCCTTGATGCTGGACGAGCCGCCAGTCATCATCAGACCGATCTCGCGCACGGCCTTGCCTGTCAGCCATTCCAGGCCGCTGCGCAAGGCGCCTTCTTCGTCGGGGTGGAAGGGCAGCGCGTCGACAACGCTGGCGACGTTGTTGTAGATGCCGTCCACGGGTGACGCTTCGACCCGCACGCGGGCCCAGTCGGCGTCCAGCTCTTCGGCCAGCAGCATCGCCAGGCCCGTATGCACGCCCTGGCCCATTTCGCTCTTCGGCATGACCACGGTGACGCTGTCGTCGGCGCCCACCTTGACCCAGCCATTGAAGGCCACCTGGCCAGCGCCGGTAGGCAGCGGGTTGCGCGTGTTCAGGCGCTGGCGCAGGGGCATCAACCCCCAACCAACCGTCAGCGCGCCGACAGCGGCGACGCTGCCCAGGACGAGGTGGCGGCGTTTCATGCGTCGGCAGGCCGGGCGTGGACGGGGTGACCGGTTGGGACAGCGTTGAACATCGGGGCGCAGCATAAACGCCAAGCGAAGCCCGGCCGCGCCCCGCACAATTTGCGCAGACCCGAGCACAAAACCCTGCCAGCCTTTAACCTTCGCCCCCGCACTGCTTTGCAAGAGACATCCGCATGACCCTGGCCGACCGTTTGCGCCGCATCCCTGCCGCGCGCCTGCAGGGCATCCGCCGCGGCATCGAAAAAGAAAGCCTGCGCGCGCTCCCCAGCGGTGCCCTGGCGCGCACGCCGCACCCGGCAGCCCTGGGCTCGCCGCTGACGCACCCGCACATCACCACCGACTACAGCGAAAGCCAGCTCGAGCTGATCACGGGCGTGCACGCTGGCGTCGATGACTGCCTGGACGAGTTGACGCAGGTGCACCAGTTTGTCTACCGCACGATGGCAGCCGTTGGTCAGGGCCACGGTGACGAACAGCTGTGGGTGGGCAGCATGCCCTGCGGCCTGCCGCCCGACGAGAACATTCCCATCGGCAGCTACGGCAGCAGCCACATCGCCCGCGCCAAGAGCGTCTACCGCATGGGCCTGGGGCACCGCTACGGGCGGCGCATGCAGACGATTTCCGGCATCCACTACAACTGGTCGATGCCGGGCTTGAGCAACGAAGAACACTTCGCGCTGATCCGTAATTTTCGCCGCCACGCTTTTCTGCTGCTGCTGCTCTTCGGCGCCAGCCCTGCGGTGTGCACGAGCTTTGTCGCCGGGCGCGAACACGGCCTGCAGACCTTGAGCGAACACACGCTTTACCAGCCGCACGCCACCAGCCTGCGCATGGGGCGGCTCGGGTACCAGAGCGACGCCCAAGCCACGCTGGCCGTCAGCTACAACAGCTTGGAAAGTTATGCCGCGTCGCTGCACGAAGCACTGACGCGGCCCTACGCGCCCTATGAAGCCATCGGCATCAAGAACCTGGGCGGTGAATACAACCAGCTGGCGACCACGCTGCTGCAGATCGAGAACGAGTTCTACGGCACGATCCGCCCCAAGCGCGTGATCCAGCCCGGTGAGCGCCCGCTGCATGCGCTGCGCCAGCGCGGCGTGGAATACATCGAAGTGCGCTGCATGGACCTGGACCCCTTCGTGCCGGTTGGCATCGCCGCGCCCACGCTGCGTTTTCTGGATGTGTTTTTCTGCATTGCCTGCTGCAGGACAGCCCGCCCGACACGCCCGACGAGATCGCCGCACTGGGCCGCAACCAGCACCGCACCGCCGCCTTCGGCCGTGAGCCCGGCTTGAAGCTGGAACGCGGCGCGCGCGAGGTGACGCTGGTGGACTGGGCCCTGCAGCTGCTGGACGAATGCGAGCCCATCGCCAAAGCGCTGGATGGCGCCAGCACCACCGCTGAATGCAGTGCGGACTACGGCGCTGCGCTGGCCGCCGCACGCGACGGTTTGGCGGCCATGGACACGTTGCCATCGGCCCGCGTGCTGGCCACCATGAAGAGCGACTTTGCCGCATCCTACACCGGCTTCATCCGCGCGCAGTCGGCGCAGATTCAGCAGCAGCTGTTGACGCTGCCGTGGTCGGCTGAGCAGCAGGCCGCTTTCGAGGCGGTCGCGCGCGACTCCATCGACAAGCGCTGCAGCATCGAAGCGGCCGACACCGGGGATTTCGAGAGCTTCAGGCTGGCGTACCTGGCGCCGCAGCGGCTGGTGGTCTGACGGGTTCAGCGGTAGAAACGCAAAAAGACGCGTCAGGCTGCGCGGGCGGTGGCGGCTCGGACGCCGCATCGCGCCCCAGCACGATCCGCGCGCTGCGCTGGTAGGTGCAGTAGGCCCAACCCCAGTTGATCAGCACGCTGAGCCGGTTGCGAAAACCGATCAGGAAGAAGACGTGCGCGGCCAGCCAGAACCACCAGGCCAGCGCACCCGAAAAATGCAGACCGCGCAGGTCCACCACCGCCGCCATGCGGCCGATGGTGGCCAGGTTGCCGTAGTCGGCATACGTGAAAGGCTTGGACGGTTGACCTTCCAGCGGAGCCTTCAGCCGCGCCTTCAGCGTGGCCGCCACGTACGCGCCCATCTGCTTGGCCGCCGGCGCCACACCGGGGACCGGCTGGCCGTTGGCCTGCAGGAGTGCAGCCAGATCGCCGGCGACAAAAACGTCCGGGTGGCCCGGCAGGGTCAGGTCGGCATTGACCTTGACACGGCCCGCGCGGTCAAGCTCGGCACCCAACAGTTGGCCCAGCTTTGAGCCCGCCACACCCGCCGCCCACAGCACGGTCCGGCAGGGCACCACGCGGTCACCCAGCCGGTAACCGGTGGCCGTGATGTCGGCCACGGGCGTGCCGCACCGCACCTCCACGCCCAGGCCCTCCAGCTGCGTGCGGGTGCGCTGCTGCAGTTTGGGCGGGAAGCTGCCCAAGAGTGCCGGGCCGGCTTCAATCAGCCGCACCTGCGCATGCCGCGGGTCGATGTGGCGGAATTCCTGGCGCAGCGTGTGACGCGCAATCTCGGCCAGCGTGCCGGCCATTTCCACGCCCGTGGGGCCACCGCCCACCACCGCAAAGTGCAGCCACGCCTCTTGCTCTGCGGGCGTCGTCGCGGCCTCTGCGCGTTCAAAGGCAAGCAGCACGCGGCGGCGAATCAGCAGCGCGTCGTCCAGCGTCTTCAGGCCCGGCGCATGCTGCGCCCATTCGTCGTGGCCGAAATAGGCGTGCGTGGCGCCGCTGGCCACCAGCAGATGGTCATAGTGCAGCTGCTGGCTGCCGTCGAGCGTGACGGTTTTCTGTTGCAGGTTGATGCCACTCACTTCGGCCAGCAGCACGCGGACATTGGCCTGGTCGCGCAGGATGTGGCGCAGCGGCGCCGCAATGTCCGGCGCCGACAGCCCTGCCGTTGCCACCTGGTACAGCAGCGGCTGGAACAAGTGGTGGTTGGCGCGGTCGATGAGCGTGATGTCCAGCGGCGCCTTGGCCAGGGCGCGGGTGGCCCAGAGGCCGGCGAAACCGCCGCCTATCACGACGAATTTCGCGTTGAACTTCGGGTTGAACTTCAACTTGTCGGCAGTCTGATTCACGGCATCTCCCCCTGCGGTCCGACCCCCACCGCCTGCGGGTGCGGGCCGTGGCGTGCGATGTGGTCCACCAGCGCGTCCAGCACCGGCCGGCCCCGGCTGGCGCCGTCGTGGTTGATCATCATCGCGACGGCCCAAGGGCGGCCTTCGGCGTCGTTGACGTAGCCGGCCAGCGCCACCACGTTCTTCAGTGTGCCGGTCTTCAGCCGCGCCCAGCCGCTGGCGCGCGAATTCTTTAGACGGTCTCGCAGCGTGCCGTCCACGCCGGCCGTGGGCAGGCTCATCTGCAGGTCGGCGGCGTTCTTGCCGCTGTGCGCCACCTGCAGCATGCGGGCCAGTTGCAGCGGGCTGATGCGTTCGCTGCGCGACAGGCCCGAGCCGTTGTCGGTGACGAGACCGGCGTCGTCAATGCCGTGCCGGGCCAACCAGCGGCGCACGCTGCGGTCGGCGCGTGCCTGGGTGGTTTCGGGCAAGGTCGCGGCGGGCTGCGCCGCAGCCTCGGCCACGCCCAGTTCCAGGAACAGCACACGCGCCCAGGCGTTGTCGGAAGCCTTGTTCACTTGGCGCAGCAGTTCACCCCAGGGGCGGCTGCCGTGGCGGGCCAACAGCTTGGCGTCGGCCGCAGCTGCCCCTTCCTGCACACCGCCGTCCCACGTGCCGCCCAGGCCCCGCCACAGGGTGCGGAAGAGGCGTTCGCTGAGTTCGTTGCGGTCGATGAGCTGCAACTCCACGCGCTCGGTGCAGCCGCGTGGAAAGGCGCCGTTCAGCGTGATGCGGGTGGTGGCGTTGTCGTTGTCGTTGTCGCGGACGACGGTTGCGCTCTGCCAGTGGTCGTCCCAGTCCTGGCAGCGGGCTTCGACCAGCGTCATGCGGCTGTCGATCTCGACGCCGTCGATGCGCGGCACAGTGGCCGCAGCCACGCCGCTGCCCGTGGCGCGCAGTTCCAGCGGCAGCAGGGTGCCGGCCAGCATCAAGGCGTCGGGGATCACGTTGTAGGGAAACTCGGGCGCTTCGTCGAAGGGCAGCAGGCCCAGGTCCGTGCGCGGCGGGTGGTAGCGCGTGCGGTCCAGCAGCAGGTTGCCGGCGATGTGCCGCACGCCGGCCTGCTGCAGGTCCACAAGCAGCGCCCAGAGTTGCGGCACGCCGAGTTCGACATCGCCGCCGCCCTTCAGCACCAGGTCACCTTGCAGCACACCGCCCTGCAGCGGCGCGGCACTGCGCAGTTCGGTGAAGCCGCGGTGGTTGGGGCCCAGGCGATCAAGGGCGACGATGCTGGTGACGAGCTTCATGGCCGAGCCCGGCTGCATCGGCCGCCGCGCCTGGTGCTGCCAGGGCCGGGCCCAGCGGTGCAGCGGCAGCGCCACGGCGGCCAGGGCGTCGGCTGGCAGGCCGGCGGCCTGCAGCGCGTATTGCACGGGGGCGGGGAGCGCGTCTTGCGCAGCAGCCTCGCGCGCCACCGCCACCAATACCCACAGAAAGCCGACAAGCAGACGGTTGAGCATGCACTGATTGTGGCGTGGCGCGGAGCGCGGGCACCCGACGTGCTGGCCCCATCCAATGCCGCCAGAATGCACACCGTGCACACCCCGCCCTCTTCACACTCCGCCTGCATGGGCCTGGACGCATGCGCCACCCCGATGCGCCGGACGGTGGCCGGCCCGACGGGTGCCGCGCAATGCCAGGGCCGGGCGGCCGATTTGTCGGCGCTGGTCGAATTGCATCCCGTCGTTCGTGCTCAACTGCAGCACGCACTGCGGGGGGCATGCCACTCCACCGCCTGATGCGCAGCACAGAATTTGAATCGCCGCAGCTGGCTTGCACACTGGTCACGACATGAAGCGATGGCTGGAAATGGGCGCGTGCGTCGCGGTGCTGCTGTCGGGCCTGGCGGGTTGCGCAACGGCGCCGCCCATCACCAACGTCACCACCGTCACCACCACAGCAGGCGGCGTTCCCATCGACACGCGCCACACCGCCAAGGGCCAGGACAGCCGCGTGCTCTTCCTCATCGTCCACTACACGGTGGCGGACTTGCCCTGGTCGATCAAGATCCTCACCGAACAGGAAGTCTCGGCGCACTACCTGCTTAGCGACGAAAGCCCGCCGCGCATCTTTCGCCTGGTGGACGAAAGCCGGCGCGCCTGGCATTCGGGCCCCAGCGCGTGGAAGGGGCACCGCATGCTGAACGCGAACAGCATCGGCATCGAGATCGTGCACCCGGGCTTCAAGCTCGGGCCCGACAAGGAACGCATCTACCTGCCCTTTCCGCAGTCGCAGATCGACGCGCTGATTCCGCTGGTGAAAGACATCGTGCAGCGCCACCAGATTCGCCCCGACCGCATCCTGGGCCACGGCGAAGTCACGCCCGCGTACAAGGAAGACCCGGGGCCCACCTTCCCCTGGAAGCTGCTGGCGGACATCGGCATCGCTCCGCCCTGGCCCGACGCCGCGCGCGTGGCGGCGCTGCGTGCCGTTTATGACGTGCAACTGCCCGACGCCGCGTGGTTCCAGGCCGCACTCTCGCAGTGGGGCCACGAGATCGCGCCGACTGGCGTGTGGGACGCGCAGAGCCAGCGTGTGCTGATGAACTTTCAGATGCGCTATCGGCCCCGAAACTACAGCGGCCAGCCCGACGCGGAAAGTGCGGCCCTGCTGCAGGTGTTGAACACGCCGGCCAAGTCACCCTGAAGACCCCACCATGGCCGCAGCCGCTGGCAATTCAGGCACGCCACTGGCCAGGAAGCCGGGCTTCAAGGCCGGCAGCCACGCCCACCTGATCGGTGCGCCGCCTGGATGGATGGACTGGCAGGCGCCGCTGCCGCACGACACGCTGCAGCTGTGTCTGCGCCACCTGCGCGAAGCCGATCTACTGCACTTTCAGGCCTACCGCAGTGACGCTGAACTGGGCCGTTACCAAGGCTGGTTGCCGATGGACAACGACGCGGCGCTGGCCTTCCTGCAGGCGATGGCGGGCAGCTTGTTCTGCCCGCGCGGCACCTGGTTTCAGCTGGGCATTGCCGACCGGGCCAGCGACAGGCTCATCGGCGACATCGGCATCCACCTGCAGGCCGACGGCAGCGCGGCCCAGATCGGCTTCACGCTGGCGCGCCACGCGCAAGGTCAGGGCCTGGCGCTAAAGGCGATGGTGGCCGCGGTTGAACTCATCTTTGCCCACACGCCCGCAGCCCGCGTGGTGGGCATCACCGACGCGCGCAACGGCGCAAGCAGGCGCGTGCTGGAACGTGCGGGCTTGCGCCGCTTCACCACGCTGGACGCGGTGTTTCGCGGCGCGGCGTGCGTGGAACACCACCACGTGCGCCACTGCCACGCCCTGGAGGATCCCGCATGGATCGACCATCTGTACGTGCACCCCGCGCATGCCGCACGGGGCATTGGCAGCACCCTGCTGGCGCATGCTCTGGCCACGCTGCCACGGCCGGTGCAGCTGTGGACCTTCCAGGCCAACCGCCACGCCCGCGCTTTCTACGAACGCCATGGCTTCGCGGCCATCACCTTCACCGACGGCGCCGACAACGAAGAGCGCTGTCCTGACGTGCTTTACAGGCTGGCTTGAGTCGCAACCGCTGCACGACCGCCACGCAACCTCCACGCAACCTCCACACAACATCCACACAAGCGCCGCGCTACCATCCGCGCAATGAAGAGACCCCTTCTTTTGATGTTGGCGGTGGCCCTGGCCGGCTGCAGTTCGCAGCAGCTTTACGCCAACGGCCAGGGCTGGCAAAAGCAGGACTGCCAGAAGATGCCTGAACGTGAACAGCGCACGCGCTGCGAACAGAGCGCGGCCACGTCTTTTGAGCGCTACCAGGCCGAAGCTGCTGCGGCCAAGAAACCGTCGCAGTGAAGTTTCTCTGCGGGCCGGTACTGGCGGTGCTGCTGCTGGTGGGTTGTTCGGGCTTGGTGCCGCCCTCTTTGCCGCCTGCAGCACCGCCTGCGCCGGCATTGCCACCGTTGTCGCCTTCGATTTCGGCCTCAGCGCCCGCCGGCACCGCACCCGCGGTCGATGCCGCCGACCTGCCCCCACCCACCCCGCGTGAATTCCGCGCCGCCTGGATCGCGACGGTGGCCAACATCGACTGGCCCAGCAAGCCGGGCCTGACGTCGGAACAGCAGCGCGCGGAAGCCACGCTGATGCTGAACCGCGCGCAGGCGATCGGTCTGAACGCGCTGATCCTGCAGGTGCGCCCGGCGGGCGATGCGCTCTACCCCAGCACGTTGGAGCCCTGGAGTGAATACCTCAGCGGTGAGCAAGGCCGGGCGCCGGGCGTCGCCGGTGAACCCGCCTACGACCCGCTGGCCTTCTGGGTGGCGGAAGCGCACCGCCGCGGCATCGAATTGCACGCCTGGTTCAACCCCTACCGCGCGCGCGCCTCAACGCCCAAGTCGCCGCTGGTGGCGCCGCACATCGGGGTGCGCCAACCCGCGCTGGTCAAACGTTATGGCGACCAGCTGTGGATGGACCCCGGCGAGCCCGCCGCCGCTGCACACACCCTGGCGGTGGTGGCCGACGTGGTGCGCCGCTATGACGTGGACGGCGTGCACATCGACGACTATTTCTATCCCTACCCGGTGAGCGTGCCGCCGGTCAATGGCGTGGATGTGCCCTTCCCGGACGACGAGTCCTACGCCCGCTACCGCCTGGGTGGCGGCGACCAGGGGCGCGATGACTGGCGCCGCGGCAATGTCGATTCTCTGGTGCAGCAGCTCTACCGCACGGTGCACGAGGTCAAGCCCTGGGTGCGCGTCGGCATCAGTCCATTCGGCATCGGCAAGCCCGAGCGGCGCCCGCCGGGCATCAGCGGCTTCAGCCAGTACGACAAGCTCTACGCCGACGTCGAACGCTGGTTCAGCAAAGGCTGGCTCGACTACCTGGCGCCACAGCTGTACTGGCCCATCGACCGCGAAGGCCAGCGCTTCCCGCTGCTGCTGGACTATTGGGTGGCAGAAAACACCTTGCAGCGCCACCTGTGGCCGGGCCTCTTCACCAGCATGGTCACCCGCGGTGAAGCGCTGGGGCCGCGCGCCTGGCCCGCGCGCGAAATCATCGACCAGGTGCAGCAACAGCGCCGGCGGGGCGAAAGGGCCAGCGGCCACATCCACTTCAGCATGGCCGCGTTGATGCAGGACAGGGGCGGCATCACCGCGCTGCTGCAGGCGGGGCCTTATGCACAACCTGCGCTGGTGCCGGCCACACCCTGGCTGGACGACCCGGCGCAGCCCGTTCCCGCGCCCGGCTTGCGTCGCAACGGCGAACGCGTGACCATCGAGCCCGGCGCCGGGAAGCCGGCTGCACGCTGGGCCGTGTGGCGGCGCCAGGCCGGTGTGTGGCGCTTTGCGGTGCTGCCGGGTGGCCAGCGCCAGTTTGACAGCGGCGGCGCAGACTTGCTGGCCGTGAGCGCGGTGGACCGCGTCGGCAACCAGGGCGCGCAAACCATCCTCAAGCTGCCATGACCCGCATGTTGACGCCACCGATGACCGCCCTGCGCACCGAAGAGCCCCACCCCGACCACCCGGCGCTGGGCCGCTACGACACCGCGACGCTGGTGGACACTTTCATCGCCGACCAGGCCCTGGCGGCGCTGGCCGTGCGCGCGGCGGGCGCGGCGCTGGCACAGGCTGTCGATGCCGCCGTGCCGCGGCTGCGCGCGGGCGGGCGCATCGTCACCGTCGGCGCAGGCACCAGCGGGCGGCTGGGGGTGCTGGACAGCGTTGAACTGCACCCGACTTTTTCCTGGCCGCGCGCTCGTTCACCCGCACTCCTGGCCGGTGGCCCAGGCGCGATGTTCGTGGCCGTGGAAGGCGCCGAAGACAACCGCGAGCAGGGTGCTGCCGACCTGCACGCGCTGCAGCCCACTGTGCACGACGTGGTGCTGCTGCTGGCGGCGTCGGGCAACACGCCCTACGCGCTGGGTGCGGCCGATGCGGCCCGCGCCGCCGGTGCGCTGACGGTGGGCATCGTCAACAACGCCGGTGCGCCGTTGGCGGCAGCCTGCGAGATTGCCGTGCTGCTGGACACCGGGCCCGAGCTCATCAGCGGCAGCACACGGCTGAAGGCCGGCACGGCGCAGAAGATCGCGCTCAACACCTTCAGCAGCAGCGTGATGGTGCGGCTGCACAAGGTTTACGGCAACCTGATGGTCGACGTGCGCGCCAGCAACGCCAAGCTCGTGAAGCGCGCGCTGCGGTTGACGGTGCTGGCCACCGGCGCGGATGAAGACGCGGCGCGCACGGCGCTGGCGGACAGCGGCGCGCGCGTGAAGGTGGCTATCGTGATGCTGAAGGCCGGCGTGGATGCGGCTGAGGCCGAAAGGCGGCTGGATTCGGCAGACGGCAGCGTGGATGCCGCGCTGATGCTCTGATGCCGCGGTGATGCCGCGGTGATGCCGCGCTGATGCTCTGATGCCGCTCTGTTGGCGCAGCCCGGCGTCGTGAACACGCGCTTGCGGTCGCTCGACGTCTTTCGCGGCGCTGCGGTGGCGCTGATGATCCTCGTCAACAACCCCGGCAACTGGGGCGCGCTCTACCGACCACTGGCGCATGCGCCGTGGCACGGCTGCACGGCCACCGACCTGGTGTTCCCCTTCTTCCTCTTCGCCGTGGGCAACGCGCTGGCTCTGGTGATGCCGGCGCTGCGGGCCGGGCCGGCAGCCGTGTTCTGGCGCCGCGTGCTCAAGCGCACGCTGCTCATATTTGCGATCGGCCTGGTCCTCAACGCCGCGCCTTTCGTGCGCTGGGACGCCAGCGGCGATCTCGTGCTGCGCAGCTGGGACAGCTTGCGCCTGATGGGCGTGCTGCAGCGCATTGCGCTGTGCTTTGGCGCAGCAGCAGTGACCGTCTGGTGCTTCAGCCGGCGCGCCGCGTTGTGGGCTGCGGCTGTGCTGCTGGTGGGCTACTGGATCGCCTGCCTTGCCTTTGGGGCAACCGCTGACCCCTACAGCCTGCAAGGCTGGTTTGGCACCGCGATTGACCGCGCAGTGCTCGGCGAAGCGCACCTCTACCGTGGCGAAGGCGTGCCCTTCGACCCCGAAGGCCTGGCCAGCACCGCGCCGGCCATTGCGCAGGTGCTTTTGGGCTGGTGGGTCGGACAGATGATCGACAAAGACCGCATGAATGCGGACCTGGTCGCGCGGCTCTTCCTGTGGGCAACCGTGCTGCTGCTGCTGGCCTACGGCTGGCAACTGGTGATGCCGCTCAACAAGAAAATCTGGACCAGCAGCTACGTGCTGCACACCACGGGGCTTGCGATGATGGCGCTGGCGGCGTTGATCCATCTGGTGGACATCCGCCAGCGGCAGTCAGAACTTCGGGGCTGGGTGCGTTTCTTTGAGGTCTTCGGCAAGAACGCGCTCTTCGTCTTTGTGGCCAGCGGCCTGGTGCCGCGCGTGCTGGGCCTGTTGCGGTGGCAAAGCGGCGCGGACGCTCAGGGCGCACCGCTCTGGACAAGCCCGCTGCCTTGGCTTTACCAGACGGTCTTCGCCGGCATCGGCAGCGACCCGCGGCTGGGCTCGCTGCTCTTTGCCTGCGCCAACCTGCTGCTGTACGCAGCGCTGGCGGCGTGGCTGTCCCGGCGGCACAAGGCGGCCTGGGCCAAGCCCGCACGCGGCTGAAACAGAAATGCCCCGCAGTGGCGGGGCATTTGGCGAGCCGGTTGGCGCTTACTTCTTGGCGGCGCTGGCAGCCGGTGCAGCAGCAGCGGCGGGCTTGCCGTCCTTGGCCGGGGCTGCAGCCGCAGCGGGCTTGGCGGCGGCCGTCGCCTTGTCTTCCTTCGCCTTCTTCACGGCAGCGGCCTTGTCGGCCTTGGCCTTCTTTTCTTCCTCGGCCTTCGCCGCCTTGGCAGCGGCCTTTTCTTCCTTGGCCTTCTTGGCAGCGGCCTTCTTGTCGTCAGCGCTCATCGGGGCAGCGGCTGCGACGGGCTTGGCCGCTTCGGCCTTGGCGGGTGTTGCGGCAGCCGTGGGGGTTGCAGGAGCAGCCGCAGGCTTGACAGGCTCAACCTTGGCTGGCGTCATCGGCGCGGCCTTGTCGTCTTTCTTCGCGGGTGTGGCCGCAGTGGGTGCAGCCGCTGCACCCTTGAAGGTGGCGCCGTTGACCGTCAGGCCTTCGGCCGACAGCCTGGTGGCGTTGCCGTCGCCCACGCCCTTGATGCGGTCCACCATGTCTTGCCAGTCCTTGAAGGCGCCTTTCTTGCGCTCTTCAACGATCTTGGCCGAGATGCCGGGGCCGATGCCCTTGACGGTTTCGAGTTCGGCCTGGGTGGCCTTGTTGGCGTCCACCGCAGCGAATGCCGGCATGGCCGCGAACGCCGTCAGGGCCGTCAAGGCAAGGGCAGCAAAGATCTTCTTGAACATGGTTTTTCCTCGGGCAGGTGGGTCGTCGATGCGCACAGCGCGCCACGCCTCAACAGGAATGGGGCTTCAACGGTTGACAGCCCGACTTCGGGCGGGCATCAAGGTGCTGGCAATTCCGGCGGCTTCAGCCGCGAAGGTGGGCGTTTGAGGTTTCGGCGCCGGGTGGCGGGTTGAGTGCGGTGGCGGCCAACGGCAGAGCTCTTGCGTCGGCGCGCCACGCGCGTTTCAACAGCTGACTCACCGCCGACTTTTTGACCGCAGCCCGTGGCGGCTGGCAGCGCGCGAACACGGCGTGCGCAGCGTGCTGGCGCTGCCGCGGGTGTCGGATTGCGACGCCCTGTGGCGCGCCAGTGGCGATGACGGCTTCGCTGGGCGCGGCACTGCTGCACCCGGGTCAACCGTTGGCCTTGGCGCTGGGCCGCGCTGGGCCGCGCTGACCAGGCGCTGTACCGCGCCAAGCGCGCAGGCCGCGACCGGGTGGCGAGGCGTGGCGTGGCGTGGGCCGACGACTGATCGGCCGGTCGGTGATTCAGGGCCCGAGCACGCCCGCCAGCCGCTCGCGCGTGGCGGCCGTGTGCACGGGCAGCACCACGACATCGCCTGGCTCGGCCCACCCCAGCAGCGCATGCGCAGCGGCTTCTTCGTCGGGCTCATGCGCCCACTGGCCTGGCACCAGCCCGCCTTCTTGCAGGCCTTGTTCGATGAGTGCGGG
>JAYSYB010000450.1:0-12125 GCA_043716775.1 Rubrivivax sp. | reverse complement strand
TGAGACGTCGCACGCAGCTGTTGCCGCGCATCGGCTTCATCCCCCGCGCTTCAGCGCAGCGCACGCCCTCACGCCAGGTGCGGGCTTGCGCTGCGCTTCAGGGGGTTGTGTTCATCGTCTGCCCGCCGCGTTGTGCGGGCCGGGGCCTGCGCACTTCAGGCAAAGCGCCCTTGCAGGAACCAGTGCGGTTCACCCGGCGCATTCAACGCGCTGAGCAGACGGCCGCGATAGACCCACACCAGCGAACCGTCTTCGTCAGCCGCGATGAAGTAGTCGCGTGCCACGCAGTCACCGTCCCACCAGCCGGTTTCGATGCGTTCGGGGCCGCTCAGCAGTTGCAGTGGGCGGCCTTGCAGCAGCGGCCTTGCATCGCGCTCAGCCAGCGGCAGCGGTTCGGGCAGCAGCCAGGCCGGGCGGTGCAGCGGCAGCGTTGGCGCAGCGGCGGCGGCCAGGGCGGCGGAATGCGCAGGGGGATGCGCAAGAGCCTGGGCAGAGGCATGGGCAAAGGCATGAGCAAAGGCATGCGGGGATGCGCGGGTTGATGCTTGCGCAGAGCCCAACACCGGCACCGCGCGGCTGGCGTGTTCGGGGCGGTAATCGGCCACCGGCACCAGGTACAGCACCTGCTCATCGCCCAGGCGCGCGCGCAGGCGTTCCAGCAGCCGCGTCAGGCCTTCGGCTTCGCTGGCGCGGGTGGGGAAGAGTTCGGCATTGGGCAGGTGGCCGGCGACAAGGTCGCTGCAGTGCAGCTGCAGGTCCAGCGTGGGTGCGATCAGTTCCAGCCGCGCCAGGCGTTCGCGCAGCAGGCCTTGCAGGTGCGCAGCGGCTAGCGCGGGCTCAGTCAGTTCGATGCGCAGTTCGGTGGCCAGGGCAGTGGGGGTCGAGGTGTGGCGGGCCTTTTCATGCAGCATGCGCAGCGTGAAGGCAGCCACGCGTGCATGCCGCGCTTGCGCCCAGGCCACCAACCGCGCCAGCAGCACGCTGGCGCCGTAAAGCACTTGGTCGGTGGTGTCAGCGCGGGCGAAGAGTTCGAGCCGGCTGTCGAAGGTGGCCGGCAGTTCCAGCCATTGCCGCGGGTCGGGCTGCAGACCAAGGGCGCGGTCAAGCTCGTCGAGCAAGGCTTCGCCAAAGCGCCGCGCCAGACCGCTGCGTGGCAGCGCGCGCAGGTCGGCCAGGGTGTGCAGGCCCATGCCTTGCAGCGCGTCGGCGTGTTCGCGGCCAGAGCCGGACGAGCCGCCGGGCCGCCCCAAGGTCCGTCCACCCGCTCGGGGGGCGGGCTCGGCTTGCCGAGACCTGGGGGCCAGGAGCAAGCCCACGGGCGCTTCCACCAGCAAGGCTTGCAACGCCGGCAACTGCGTGGCATGCGCCCCCAACACCAGGTCGCCGCGACCGGGTGCTGGCCTGGGGAACCACTGCGCCAGCAGCGTCGCACCCAAGGCAGTGGGCGCAGCCGCCATCTGCACGCGGTGGCCCAGCGGCGCCAGCGCGGCCTGCAGTTGCTGTTGCAGCGCGGCCAGGCCCTTGAAGAGGCGCAGGCTGCCTTGCACGTCCAGCAGCACGGTCCGCGCGTCGTGCAGCGTGACGGCCGGCGTGAAGGCCAGTGCCACGTGGGCCACGGCCTGCAGCGCGGCGGCTTCGCGGCCCGGGTGGCTGTCGGCCAGCAGCAGGTCGGCCGCCAAGGCCAACGCAGTGGCACGCTGGATGCCGGGGCGCAGGCCCCGTTCAGCCGCTGCGGTGTTGACTTGGCTGACGCGGTGGTCGGCCAAAAGCGCCACCGGGCGCGCCGCTTCAGCCGACGGCAGCGTGGCGCAGAAGGCTTCCAGCGGCAGCAGCGGCAGGTGCAGGGCAAGCCAGAGCATGGTGGCCTGCGGCGGATGCGATGGCTGTGCCACAGGGTCTTCGCGCCGAAGCAGTCAAGACGAACGTTATGTATTTTTTAGGGCAAGGTGTGGGCCATGTCGTAGAAGTGTTTGCCTTCGACCATGCGGACGTCCAGGCGTCCTTGCAGCCCTGCCAGCTCACCGCTGCCCGAATCAGGCACCACCGTGATGACCAGCTGCTTCTCGCCGCGGTTCATCAGCCCGCTGTGCTGCAGCACAAAGCTGCCTGCGCGGCCCTGCAGCGTGCCAGTGACGTGTTCAATGGCCACGTAGCCAGCCGAACCCGTGGTGGGCGTCAGGGCGCTGAGCATCTGGCCCCGTGCCGTGGCCTGCAGGTCACCTTGGTAGGTCTTGTTCAGCAGCAGGCGGCCCAAGGTGACACCGGGTGTGGCACTTGGCGTGGGGCTGTCATCGGCCGCTGCCTGCGGCTGCATCTGGACTTCGAAAGCGCCGCTGGCTTGGTAGGTGATCATGGGGAAACCTCTCAAGGTTTAAAGATCAAAACGGCTGTGGATCAAAACGACGGGCGTCTGGCAGCCGCAGCGAAACGGCAGACGGCGCCACGGCCGGCACCACCAGCCGCAAAGCGCGCGCCAGCGCGGGCGCCGACAGCACCGGCGCCAGTGCGAGTGTCAATGCGGTGGCCAGCGGCGGACCGCGGCGCTTGAGCACATGCACGCGCAGCAAGTCGGGCCCGGCACTGGCCAGCAGCAAGCGCAGCGGGGCGGGGCTCGCGCGGGTGCGTTCCTGCACGTCGCGCAGCAGGAAGACCGGGCCGTCGTGCGCCTGCGCTGCCAGTTGCAGCCGGCGCAGCGCATCGGCCGGGAGCCGCGCCGGCAGCCAGGCCAGCGCGGCGCCCAGGTGGCCGCTCTTGAGTGCGTGTTCCAGCGCCCACAGGATGTCGGCGGCCGGCAGCTTGCTGCGCGCCGCGCCCTTGACACGCCCACGAAGCGCCTGCCGCGACCGCACCACCACCAGTTGCCGCACATCGATGCCCAGCGCCGACAGCGCCCAGGCGCAGGGCGCGGCGGGCGGGTCGAACCACATCACGCCACGTTGCTGGCCCTGCAGCATACCCAGCACCGGCGCCAGCAGGCGCAGTTCACCGACGCCGGCGTGCGGCAGCAGCAGTTCAGTCAGCACCCCCGCCGGCCAGCCGCCGCCGGGCAACTGGGCGTCGAGTTCGGCGTGGCCGCTGGCAGCAACCGCAGCACCGGCCTGGCGTGATGAGCCGCCTGATAAGCCGCCTGATAAGCCGCCGGATCCCCCCAAGGACCCGCCCACCTGATGCGCACGCCACAGCGCCGGGTGCATGTCTTCCAGCGCCGTGGGTGCAGCCGTGGCGGCATCAACCACCGGCAACACCCGCGCTTGCGGCAATGCAGTTGCAGGCCTGGGCGCGACGAACTGGGCAGCAAAGTGGGCGGGGGAAAGGGGGACCGAAATGCTGTGACTCATTGGACGTATCCCTTTGGCTCCAGCGAAGCCAAAAGACTGGACATGCATAAGGGGGATCTATTCAGCTCCAGTGACACTTTCATGACTGGATGAAAACACAGTCAATCGTAACCCCAGAAGCGGGCCGTGACTACTCCCCCAACGGCCCTGCAAGGGATGACGGGCCACGTCGGTTCGATCAGCGTTGCCCTAGACTGCAGCCCCGATGAGCACCCATGCCGCACCTGCTGAATCTTGGCCCCACGCCACGATGCTGGTGGTGGACGATGAGCCGGGCATGCGCAACTTCCTGCTCAAGACGCTGCAGCCACGCGCCGGCCAGGTGATGACGGCCGGCAGCGCTGAAGAGGCCGAAGAACTGCTGCAGCGCCACCGCTTCGACCTTGTCATCCTGGACATCACGCTGCCAGGCAAGAGCGGCATCACGCTGCTGCAGGAAATGCGCATGCAAGGCAACCCTTGCGAAGTCGTGCTGATCACGGCCTTCGCCGATCTCGACACCGCCATCGAAGCCCTGCGTGCGGGCGCGGGCGACTTCCTGCTCAAGCCCTTCCGCGTGGCACAGGTGTTGGGCGCTGTGAAGCACGGCCTGGAACGGGCGCGGCTGAAACGCGAAAACTGGGTGCTCAAGCGCGCACTGCACCAGCGCACGCCGCCGCCTGACGGGCTGGTGGGCCGCAGCATCATCATCAAGGGCCTGCAGGCCGCGCTGCACCGCGTGGCGGCGGTGGACAGCACGGTGCTGCTGACGGGCGAATCGGGCACCGGCAAGGAACTGGCCGCACTGGCGCTGCACCGCTTGAGCCCGCGCGCCGCAGCGCCTTTTGTGCCCGTCAACTGCGCCAGCGTGTCGCCAACGCTGATCGAAGCTGAACTGTTCGGCCAGCCCGGGCGCGACGGGCTCTTTGTGTATGCGCAGGGCGGCACGCTGTTTCTGGACGAAGTGGCCGAGCTGCCATTGCCGCTGCAGGCCACGCTGCTGCGCGTGCTAGAGGGCCGCCGCGTGCGGCCGGTGGGCAGCGAGCAGGAGATCCCCGTCAACGTGCGCATCGTCGCCGCCAGCAACCGGCCGCTGCGCGTTGAAGTGGACGCTGGCCGCTTCCGGGCCGACCTGTACTACCGGCTGCAGGTGGTTGAAATCACGCTGCCACCGCTGGCCGCGCACAAGGAAGACATCCCCGACCTGGTGGCGCACTTCATCGACACGCTGGCGCCACAGCTTGGCGTGGAACACATCGACGTCAGCAGCGACGAGATGCGCTACCTGCAGCAGTACGCCTGGCCAGGCAACGTGCGTGAGCTGCGCAACCTGATCGAACGTTCGCTGATCGTCGGTGCGCTCAACGTGTCGGCGCTGTACCAGGGGCTGTCACGGCCTGCACCGGCACCGGCGCCCGCGATGCAGCCCGCCACCGCGGTGGCACTGGACGGCCCGACCGACCTGCACACGCTGGAAAAGCGGCACATCCTGGCGGTGCTGGAATCGGTGCAGGGCGACAAGACACGCGCCGCGCAATTGTTGGGCATTTCGCGCCGCACGCTGGAACGGCGCTGCGCCGAATGGGCGCTGGCTTGAAAGAAGCCCGGACGGGCCACGGCGGCCATTTCGCCCACCTGTCCATCCGCAACAAGCTGCTGGCGATGGTGCTGCTGCCGCTGCTGGTGGTGCTGCCGCTGCTGGGTGCCTTGCTGCTGTGGTGGGGCAGCGAAGCGCTGGACCGCATGCTGCTGGCGAAGGTGCGGTCTGACCTGGCAGTGGCCCACGGCTACTTCGACCGCGTGCTGGGCGAAGTCGGCGCCAGCACCACCGGCGTGGCGGAGTCGGCTGCGCTGCTGCAGGCGCTGCGCCACGGTGACGCGGCACTGCCGCCCCCGCTCTTGGCGCGCCTGGCCGACCGCGAGCGGCTGGACTTCATCCATCTGCTGCCCGCCGACGGCACCCGTGCCGACAGCACCAGCGTGGAAGTGCTGGGCCCCGCGCAGCAAGGCTTGCTGGGCGCAGGGCTGCGCCAACGGGTGGCCGTGCCGCTGGTGGCCACGCGCAATGCAGCACCCACGGAGCGCACCGCTGAAGACCGTGCCATGGTGCTGGTGGCGACCCGTGCAGTGCGCGGCGCCGACGGCGCGCTGCTGGGCCACGTGCAGGCCGGTGTGCTGCTGAACCGCAACCTTCCGTTCATCGATCACATCAACAAGATCGTGTACCCCGAAGGATCGGTGCCGTTTTCTGAATGGGGCAGCCGAGGCACGGCCACGCTGTTTCTGGACGACGTGCGCATCAGCACCAATGTGCGCTTGTTCGGTGCCGAGAAAGACCAGCGGGCCATCGGCACCCGCGTTTCGCAGACCGTTCGCGACACCGTGCTGGGCCGGGGTGCAACCTGGCTTGACCGCGCCTTTGTCGTCAACGACTGGTACGTGTCAGGCTACGAGCCCCTGGCCGACAGCAGCGGGCGGCGTGTCGGCATGCTCTATGTCGGCATCCTGGAGCGGCCCTTCACGCAGTTGAAGTACGGCGCGCTGGCCAGCGTGGGCGCGATCTTCTTTGCCGTGATGATCGTCGCCGCTGTGGTTTCGCTGCGCTGGGCGCGCAGCATCTTTCGCCCGCTGGAGCAGATGGCCGCCACCATGCAACGCGTGGAAGGCGGGTCGCTGGACGCACGTGTGGGCACTGTCGCCAGCTTTGATGAGATCGGCCGCCTGGCCGGCCACCTGGACCAACTGCTGGGCGTGATTGCGGAAAACACGCGCGGCCTGGACGCCAAGGTGGCAGAACGCACGCAGGCGCTTGAAGCCGCGCAACAGCAACTGGTGAAAAGTGAAAAGCTCGCCACGGTGGGCCAGCTCACGGCCAGCATCGCGCACGAGGTCAACAACCCGATTGCGGTGATCCAGGGCAACCTGGACCTGGTGCGCGAGCTGCTGGACCCGGCCGCGGCACAGCGCATCGCGCCCGAACTGCGGCTCGTCGACGAGCAGATCGAACGCATGCGACTCATCGTCACGCAGTTATTGCAGTTTGCACGACCCGCAGAATTTGCAGGTTATGTTGAAGCCGTGGACCCGGCGCGTGCGCTGGACGACTGCCTGGTTCTGGCCAGCCACCAGATCGCCAGCGGCGGCATCCGCGTTGAGCGCGACTACCGCGCCACGCGTGCGCCGGCCATCAACCGGCAAGAACTGCAGCAGGTGCTGGTGAACCTGATGGTCAACGCCATTCACGCCATGCCGCGGGGTGGCACGCTGCTTTTGAGCACGCGGGATACGGGCGCTGACACGGTGGAGATTGAAGTCGCCGACACCGGCGCGGGCTTGTCGGATGAACTGCTGGCGCGGCTTTTCCAGCCCTTCGTGACGCGCCGTCCCGACGGCACCGGCCTGGGCCTGTGGATCAGCCGCGGGTTGGTGGAACGCTATGGCGGCGACATCCGCGCCCGCAACCGCGCCGGCAACCCCGCCAGCACTCCCGCCAGCACCCCCGCCGGCAGTGGCGCAGTCTTCACGGTGGTGCTGAAGGCTGCTGGGGCAGCCGGGTAGTCGCGCTGTCGCGCAAGCCGCTGCACGGCCCGCAGAAGCACCCGCCCGAAACGCCTCGATTACAAGATCCTGCTGCTGACGGGGGTGCCCCTGACGATGTCGCTGGCGTTGATCACCATGGCGGTGCAACCGCAGGGCAACAACCGGGCCGACCACCAGCAGCGGATGTTGCGCACGGCCACCATCAGCGCCAAGGAACCCGAGTCGCGGCACTGCATGGCACTGGCGCTCGGCATGCGCGCACCTTCACCGACCTGAAGAAGGCTTCGCAAGTGCGCCTGAAGGACGCAGCCGCCAAGGCGCGCTGGCTGTCAGCCGCGCTGGCTGTCAGCCGCGCTGCGCCAGCAGCGTGCGTGAAAGCAGGCTGGTGGCGGCATAAATGGCCTCTATCGTCGGCGTGGGCGTGCCGCTGATGCGGCCGAGCTCGATCACCGCTCCCACCAGGGCTTCAAGCTCCAGCGCGCGGCCGGCTTCGACGTCCTGCAGCATGCTGGTCTTGTGGGCACCCACCGCCTCCGCGCCGGCCAGGCGCTGGGCCAAAGTGATCTTGAAGCGCACGCCCAAAGCCTCGGCCACCGCCTGGCCTTCTTGCATCATGCGCGAGGCTAACTCGCGCGTGGCGGGGAATCGGCAGATGTCTTCCAGCGTGGCGTGAGTTAGCGCGCTGATCGGGTTGAAGCTCAGGTTGCCCCAGAGCTTGATCCACAGTTCGCTGCGGATGTCGCGCGCAATCGGCGCCTTGAAACCGGCCTTCATGAAAGCCTGGCTCAGCGCTTCGACGCGCGGCGTGCGTTCACCGCTGGGCTCACCCAGGGTGAAGCGGTTGCCTTCGATCAGCTTGACGAGGCCCGGCGCCACCAGCTCGGCGGCCGGATAGACCACGCTGCCGATGATGCGGCGCGGTTCGATGGCCGCAGCAATGGCGCCGTCTGGATCGACGCTGGTCACCGCGCGGCCTTCATGCGGGCCGGCCAGGCCGTGGAAGTACCACCACGGCACGCCGTTGATCATGGTCACGACCACCGTGTCGGGCCCAAACAGGGCTGGCAGCTCAGCCACCACCTCGCGCAGCTGGTGCGCCTTCAGCGTGATCAGCACCACGTCCTGCGGCCCGGCGTCCGCCATGTGCTGAACGGCACGCACCATTGGCGCGTGTTCCTGGGTGCCGTCTTCCAGCACCAAGCGGAAGCCATCAGCGTTGATGGCTTCCAGGTTGCGGCGGCGCGCGATGAAGGTGACGCCCTCACCAGCGATGGACAGCCGGGTGCCCAGATAACCGCCGATGGCACCAGCGCCGACGACGCAAATTTTCATGGCTGCTTCGCTGCCAAGGGTTCAGCCGCCCGCAGCGCGCTCTTGGGCGCGCAGGCGGGACTTCAAGTTGCCCACCAGCGGCCACACCAGCAAAAGCAGCGCAAGGCCGGCAATGCTGCCCACCAGCGGGTTGCTCCAGAAGATGCCCAAGCTGCCTTGCGACAACAGCATCGCCTGGCGGAAGCTGGCCTCGGCCATGTCACCCAACACCAGCGCCAGCACCAGCGGTGCGAGCGGGTATTTCAGCTTCTTGAAGAGGTAACCCATGACGCCGAAGACCAGCATCATCACGACATCGAACATCGAGCTGTGCACGGTGTAGGCACCAATGGCGCAGATGACGATGATCACCGGGGCGATCACCGAAAACGGGATGCGCAGGATCGCCGCCCACCAGGGCACAGTCGTCAGCACCACCACCAGACCGACAATGTTGCCGAGGTACATGCTGGCGATCAGGCCCCAGACAAAGTCCTTCTGCTCGATGAAAAGCATGGGCCCCGGCTGCAAGCCCCAGATCAAGAGGCCACCCAGCAAGACAGCGGCAGTGGGTGAGCCCGGGATGCCCAGCGTCAGCATCGGCAGCAGCGCGGCGGTGCCGGCCGCATGCGCTGCCGTTTCGGGTGCGATGACGCCCTGGATCTCGCCCTTGCCAAAGGCGTCCGGGTTCTTCGACATGCGTCGCGCCATGCCATAGCTCATAAACGAAGCCGGCGTGGCGCCGCCTGGGGTGATGCCCATCCAGCAGCCCACCGCCGTGGATCGCAGGAACGTCCGCCAGTGCTTGGCGATCTCGGCCCAGGTTTGCAGCACCACCTTGAAGCTGATGCGTGCGCTCTTGCCCTTGAAGGCCAGGCCTTCTTCCATCGTCAGCAGAATTTCGCCAATGCCGAAAAGGCCGATGACGGCGATCAGAAAGTCAAAGCCCTTCAGCAATTCTGGGAAGCCGTACGTCATGCGCAACTGACCCGTCACCGTGTCCATGCCCACGGCCGCAAGCGCAAAGCCCAGCATCATCGACGCCAGCGTCTTGGCGGCGGGCTCCTTGCTCATCCCGATGAAGCTGCAGAAGGTGAGCAGCTGCACGGCAAAGAATTCCGCCGGCCCGAACTTGAGCGCAAACCGGGCCAGCAGGGGCGCCAGGAAGGTGATCAGCAGCACCGCAAACAAGGCACCGACGAAAGACGATGTGAAAGCTGCAGTGAGCGCCTGAGCCGCCTTGCCCTGCTGCGCCATTGGAAAGCCGTCGAAGGTGGTGGCCACGCTCCACGGTTCACCGGGGATGTTGAAGAGGATCGACGTGATGGCGCCACCGAAAAGCGCACCCCAGTAGATGCAGCTCAGCATGATGATGGCCGAGGTGGGGTTCATGCTGAAGGTCAGCGGCAGCAGAATGGCGATGCCATTGGCACCGCCCAGCCCCGGCAGCACGCCGATCAGCACACCCAGCGTGATGCCCACCAGCATGTACATCAAGTTGGGCAGCGTGGCAGCGATGGCGAAGCCGTGGCCGAGGTTGGCGAGTTCTTCCATGGCGTGCTAGAGACCCATCAGGCGTTCGAGAGGGCCCTTGGCCAGCGGCACCAGGAACCAGCGCTCGAAGACCAGGAAGAACAGCAGCGGCACACCGACGGCCACCGGCAGCGTGATGGCCCAGCGGTACTTGCCGTAGCGCACCATGAAGTAACCGATCAGCAAGGCCGACGACACATAGATGCCCAGCACGAAGATGACGGCGACGTACAGCACCATCGGCACCAGCACCGCAATCACCAGGCGGATCTGTTCGCGCTCTGCAAACACCGCGTCATCCCGTTTCCAGCGCAGCAACTGCTTGACGAACACGGTGCCGCTGGAGCCCAGCAGGATCATGCCGATGTAGAACGGGAAGTAGCCTGACCGTGGCCCGTCTTCGGCCCAGCCGATGCCCACTCGCAGGCTGTCGGCCACGACCAGGGCGCCCAGCAACAGCAAAAAGCCCGAAACCGCCAGCTCGGGCCAGCGAGTCTTCACATCACCCGCGCTCATTGCGCCAGGAAGCCAGCGTCGCGCATCAGGCTGCGGTGCAATTGTTCGTTGCGCGCCACCCAGTCGAAGAACTCCTTGCCGGTGAGCGCCGTGGTGTTGAAGGCGCCCTTATCCATAAAGTCTTTCCACTCGGGCAGCGCCCGGACCTTCTTGAAAAGATCCAGGTAGTACTGCACCTGCTCCGGGCTGACACCCGGCGGCATGAAGATGCCGCGCAGCATCAGGTAGTCCACCGGCAGGCCGGCCGATGCGCAGGTGGGAATGTCAGCCCACGACTGCGTTGCCGTGAGCTTGGTCTTGTAGGGCATGGGCGCCTTGTCAAAGACGCACAGCGCGCGCAGCTTGCCGGCACGCCAGTGCGATTCGGCCTCGATCGGGTTATTGACGGTGGAGTCGATGTGCTTGCCCACCAGCTGCACCGCCACGTCACCGCCGCCCTTGTAGGGGATGTAGGTGATCTTCTTGCCGGCAGCCTTTTCGATCAGCACGGTGATGATCTGGTCTTCCTGTTTCGAACCCGTGCCGCCCATCTTCATGCTCTTGTCGGCGCCGGCCCGCACGGCGTCCATGTAGGCCTTGGCGGTCTTGTGCGGCGACTCCTCATTCACCCACAGCACAAACTGGTCCAGCGCCAGCATCTGCACCGGCGTCAGGTCACGCCAATTGAAGGGCACGCCGGTGGCCAGGGGCGTGGTGAATAGGTTGGACAGCGTGATGACGATCTTGTGCGGGTTGCCCTTGTCGCCCTTCACATCCAGGAAGCCTTCCGCACCGGCGCCACCCGACTTGTTGACGACGATGATGGGCTGCGGGCTCAGCTTGTTCTTGGCCACCACGCCCTGGATGAAACGGGCCATCTGGTCGGCACCGCCACCGGTGCCGGCGGGCACCACGAATTCGATCGGCTTGGTGGGCTCCCAGGGCGCCGCTTGCGCCGCAACTGTGAGCAACAAGGCCAAGCTGGCCACCGCATGCTGGGTCAACGACTTCATCACAGTACAACTCCTGAAAATTAGAAAAGGACTCTCGACGGTGATTCTTGAATTCAATCTCAAACCAGGCCCAGCTTCGCGGCCAGACCAATGCGCTGCAGCTTGCCGGTGGCACCCTTGGGAATTTCCTCCATGAACAAAATCTTCTTGGGCACCTTGTAGTCGGCGGCGCGCTTGGCCACAAATTCCTGCAGTTCGCGCTCGGTGGCGGCCTGCCCTTCGCGCAGCACCACGCAGGCCGCCACCTCTTCACCCAGCTTGGCGTGCGGCATCCCGAAGCACACCACCTGCGCCACGGCGGCGTGGTCCATCAGGATCTCATCGACCTCGCGCGGGCTGATTTTCTCGCCGCCGCGGTTGATGATTTCCTTCAGCCGCCCGGTGATGCTGATGTAGCCGTCTTCGTCCATCACGCCCTGGTCGCCGGTGCGGAACCAGCCGTGCTCGAAAGCCTCGGCATTGGCCTTGGGGTTGGACTCATAACCAGCGGTGACGTTGGCACCGCGGATAACGATCTCGCCGGTGTTTTCCAGGCCCACGCCGCGCGGCAGCAGGCTGCCGTCCTCGGACATGATGGCCACTTCCGGGCCGGCCGCCAGGCCCACGGTCCCGGGCTTGCGCAGCGCCGGCGGCAGCGGGTTGCTGGCCATCTGGTGGGTGGCTTCGGTCATGCCGTAGGCCTCGACCAGCGGCGCAGCGAAGATCGCCTCGGCCTCGCGGATGACCTGCGGCGGCATGCTCGACGAGGAAGAACGCATGAAGCGCAGCGGGTGCCGCTGAATGATGTCCAGGTTCTTGCCGGCGCGCGACGCGATCGCCTGGTGCATCGTCGGCACAGCGGTGAACCAGGTCGGCCGGGCTTCATCCATCCAGGCAAAGAATTTCAGCGCGTTGAAGCCTGGTGTGCAAAACACCT
>JAYSYB010000449.1:0-4042 GCA_043716775.1 Rubrivivax sp. | reverse complement strand
GCTTGATGTCCAGCGCCGCGAAGTTGGCGATCATGATGGCGCCGGTCTCGCTTTGCCACCAGTTGTCGTGAAAGGGCTTGCCGAAGGCTTCCAGCCCCCAGGTGACGGCCTCCGGGTTCAGCGGCTCGCCGACGCTGGCCATGAAGCGCAGCGCCGTGAGGTCATAAGCTTTCACGGCCTCGGTGCCGAGCCTCATCATCATGCGTATCGCGGTTGGCGCGGTGTACCAGACGGTGATGCGCTCCCGCTCGAGCACCGAGTACCAGGTCTGGGCGTCGAACTCGGCCTCGACGACAACGTTGGTCACGCCGCTGCACAGCGGCGCGATGATGCCGTAGCTGGTGCCGGTAACCCAACCGGGGTCGGCGGTGCACCAGAAGACGTCGTCGTCGTGCAGGTCGAGCGCGTAACGGCCAGTGACCATGTGCGCGAGTACCGCCTGGTGCACATGGACTGCCCCCTTGGGCCGGCCGGTGGTGCCGCTGGTGAAGTGCAACAGGCTCATCGACTCGGGGTCGGTCGGGGCGATTGTGTAGTCGCTTGATGCCGACTCCACCAGCGTGTCCCAGCGGTGCACGCCAGGCGCATCGGCTTCGGGCTCGCCGACGACGATCACGTGCTTGAGGCCCGCCAGCCGCCCGCGCAAGCCATGCACCTTGCGCTGGTACAGCTCCGGTGTCGTGACCATCACCCGCGCATCGCCCATCTCGGCGCGGGTGGCTATCGGCTCGGGGCCGAAGGCCGAGAACAGCGGTGTGACCACGCAGCGTGCCTTGAGGGCGCCGAGCACGGCCACATACAACTCGGGCAACCGTCCCATCAGGATGAAGACCCGCTCGCCCGGCTGCACACCGAGCGACTGCAACGCGTTGGCGAAGCGATTGGTGGCGCGGGCCAGATCGGCGTAACTCAACTCGCGCCGCTCGCCGCTCTTGCCAAGCCAGCGGATCGCGGTCCGGGCACCGCGGCCATGGTGCAGATGGCGATCAACCGCCTCGAAGGCGATGTTCAGGCCGCCACCATCGGGCAGGCCATCAAGCAGTTGCGCCGCATCCTGCCAGTTGAACTGAGCGCAGGTGGCGTCATAGTCGTGCAGGTGAGGCGCGGACAATAGCGCGCCCGGCGGCTTGACGATGCGCGCCAGCGCTGTATGCGGGAGGGCTTGCGGGTCGCTGATCATCATTGGCTCCTTGTCATCCGGTGCGCTGCTGCGCGCGGCATCCGATCACACTACAGCTTCATTATCAATGGTCTGGGGCGATGCATGTTGACGCACATCAAGGCCGACGACTCAGCGAGGCCAGCCACAACAATGCCAACCCATGCAAAACGGCCAGCGCCAAGACAGGCCACAGCAAAACATCATTCAAAGCAATTTCTCACAGGGTGCTATCGTTGTTCAAAAAATCACCATCTCCGGGGAACTGGGAGACAGGCCTGCCAAACTGACAGGAGTGTCGATAAGATGACGTTTTATCCATCCGGTTTCAAAATGCCGCCTCAATGTTCAGCGTCCGATCACCGGCCCGTCTGGCACGCTGTCAGCGTCTGCGGCCTTGCAAACCCTGTCTGTCGACGCCAACACGGGCCTGAGCGGCGAGGAAGTTTCCCGCCGTTTGAAGCAATACGGCCGCAGCAGCCTGCCAGCATCCAAGCGACGTGGACCCTGGCTGCGCTTGGATCTGCAGTTTCACAACCCGTTGATCTATGTGCTGCTGGTTGCCGGCGCCATCACGATTGATCGTATGCGCGGTGCGGTTTACCATGCGTTGGGGTCTGCATCATCGAGCATCCGCGCGCGCGCAAGCCTGGCGAAGCCCAGTGGGCGTGCCAGCACGATGACCGGCGTGTGTGTAGCGTGTTGATTTCCGAAAGAAAGCATGGACAAAAAACAGACTTGGAACATCGTGTACTGGAGCATCGCGCTGATGCTGTTTTTCTCGCTGCAGGATGTTTGGAAAGGCGCGACCCAGGTGGAGCCGGTTCCCTACAGCGAGTTCGAGAAAGCGCTGGCCGATGGACGCATCGCCGACGTGACGATTTCGGACCGACGGATGACCGGTCGGCTAAAGCAGGCCGACGGGCGCAAGACCACGCTGGTGGCGACCCGGGTCGAGCCCGACGTGGCAGAGCGGCTGGAAAAGTTCAATGTGCCCTACACCCGGGTGGTGGACAACACCTTGGTGCGCGACCTGCTGTCGTGGGTTGTGCCGGCGCTGGTGTTCGTCGGTCTGTGGTTCTTCGTGATTCGCCGCTTCGCCGAAAAGCAGGGCGGCATGGGCGGCTTGATGTCGATTGGCAAAAGCCGCGCCAAGGTCTATGTGCAGACCGACACCGGCGTGACTTTTGCCGACGTGGCCGGCGTCGACGAGGCGAAGGCCGAACTAATGGAAGTGGTCGATTTCCTCAAGCACCCGAAAGAATACGGTCGCCTGGGCGCGCACATTCCCAAAGGCGTGTTGCTGGTGGGTCCGCCGGGTACCGGCAAGACGCTACTGGCCAAGGCGGTGGCGGGCGAGGCTCGCGTGCCGTTCTTCTCGATCTCGGGCAGCGAGTTCGTCGAGATGTTCGTCGGCGTCGGCGCGGCGCGCGTTCGCGACCTGTTCGAGCAGGCGCGCGCCAAGGCGCCTGCCATCATCTTTATTGATGAACTCGATGCCCTGGGCCGCGCGCGTGGCGCATTCCCGGGCCTGGGCGGGCATGACGAGAAGGAGCAGACCCTGAACCAGCTGCTGTCGGAAATGGACGGCTTCGATGCCTCGGTCGGGTTGATGATCCTGGCGGCGACCAACCGGCCCGAGATTCTGGACCCCGCGCTGCTGCGCGCCGGCCGCTTCGACCGCCAGGTGCTGGTGGATCGGGCCGACAAGAAAGGCCGCATCGACATCCTGGCCGTGCATGTGCGCAAGGTGAAACTCGACCCGGCGGTCAAGCTCGACGAGGTGGCCGCGCTGACCCCGGGCTTCAGTGGCGCGGACTTGGCCAACCTGGTCAATGAAGCCACCCTGGTGGCCACCCGTCGAAAGGCCGATTACACGACGCTGGCCGACTTCACCGCCGCAGTCGAGCGCATCGTTGGCGGGCTGGAGCGCAAAAACCGGGTTCTCAATCCGAAGGAGCGCGAGGCGGTTGCCTTTCATGAGATGGGCCACGCGCTGGTCGCGCTGGCGCAGGTGGGTAGCGACCCGGTGCACAAGGTGTCGATCATCCCGCGCGGCATCGGCGCGCTCGGCTACACCATTCAGCGCCCCACCGAAGACCGCTATCTGATGACGCGCGGTGAACTGGAACAGAAGATTGCCGTGCTGATGGGCGGGCGCGCCGCTGAAAAACTGGTGTTCTGCCAGCTCTCCACCGGGGCCTCCGACGACCTGGCCAAAGCCACCGACATCGCGCGCGCCATGGTTACCCGTTACGGCATGGACGAGGGCCTGGGCTACATCGCCTTCGAAGCGCCGCGCCAGACCATGCTCGATCTTCCGACTGGAATGCTGCCGAACGCCAGCCCGGTATCGGAAGACACCCAGCGGCGCATCGACGACGCGATCCGCGCCATCGTGATGGCTGGCTTCGACCGCGCGACTGCCATTCTCGGCATCAACCGCGAAGTGCTCGAACGCAGTGCGCGGGCGCTGCTCGAGAAGGAAACGCTCGATGAAGCCGCGATTCGAAGCTTGACCGCCGATCTGCGGCGCGAGTGAGGGCGGTGCAGCATGAGTATCCGCAAGCTCGATCAACTTTTTGACCCGGCGTCGGTGGCGGTATTCGGCGCCTCGCAGCGAGCTGCCAGCGTGGGTGGAACGGTGTGGACTCAATCGTGATGCCATGAGGGTCTGACCCCAATTCTGTTCACTTAAGTAAAAATGCTGTATCCTTCAGGGTCAACACCTTGTTCAAAGGAGCAGCCCCATGTCAGGCAAAGCAGCAACCTTACAGCCGGGCATTCGCCTTGCTGATTACTTAAGCACTGGGCTCTTGGCCCGGCTTTGTCCACCCGACAAAGTCGCTATTGCGCTGGCCGCCTGTGGACGGCAAAGCCAGC
>JAYSYB010000448.1:0-4056 GCA_043716775.1 Rubrivivax sp. | reverse complement strand
GGGCTACAGCCCGATGATCAACCGCCAGCGGGTTGTGATTGCCACGCGTCTGACGGTGTTTCCCGACCGCCCCGATGCCGCGCCCGACGCCCACGCCTTGCTCGCGGCGCTGCAGCAGGTTTGGCCCGCGCCCGCTGCGGGCGATGACCTCAACATCACCCTGCGGCCGCTGGACCCGGGCCCGGTGAGCCAGCGTGCAGGCGCCACCGCCGCTGCGGCAGCCGCTGCCGCTGCGGCCGCGGCTGCCGCAGCGGCTGCGGCTGCGGACGCTGCGGCCCACCCGGTGTCGCTCAACATCGCCGGTGAAGCGCTGCTGCGCGCGGTGATGGCGGCCCGCCCACCGCCGCACCTGATGATCGAAGTGCCGGCCTTCATGGCCACCGACGCAGCCCATGCGCCGGTCTTGCGCGCCCTGCGCGAAGCCGGGTCGGTATTGCTCATCAAGGGCCGGCCGCTGGTGCCGGTGGCGCCTGAGGTGCTGGCCTGCTTCAGCCACAGCATTGTCGAAGCCGACGACGACCGCCGCAGCAGCACACCGGCGCCCACCGGCGTGCGCCAGGTCACCACGGTGCAAGCAGGCACCCGCAGTTCGGCCGACATCGAAAGTGCCTTTCAACGCGGCGCCATCGCTGTGCTGGGCTGGCCGTTGGAAGACCCGATGCCCAAGCCCAACGGCCGCAGCGTGATTCCCACCGACATCCAGGTGGTAATGGAACTGATCAAGGGCGTGGACCGTGAAGAACCGGTCAACCGCCTGGAAGCGGTGCTGCGACGCGACCCGACGCTGGCCTTTCGGCTGCTGCGCTACCTGAACTCACCGGCCTTTGGCCTGCGTGCCGAGATCAGCTCTTTCAGCCACGCCATCATGATGCTGGGCTACACGCGGCTGAAGCGCTGGCTGGTGCTGCTGCTGTCGTCGTCGTCCAAGGGCGCCAACGCGCAGCCGCTGATGCACGCTGCGCTGCGCCGCGGCTTGCTGATGGAAGAGCTGGCGCGTGGCAATGGCGACGCCGACATGCGCAGCGAGATGTTCATCTGCGGCGTGTTTTCGCTGCTCGACCGGCTGCTGCAGCAACCGTTTACCGAACTGCTGAAAAGCGTGCCAGTGCCGGAACGCGTGCAGCAGACCTTGCGCGGCGAAGGCGGCGCCTACGAACCCTACCTGGCCCTGGTGCGCGCCATTGAACAAGAAGCGGTGTTCGACATCCGCGAATGCACGGAGAAGCTGCTGCTGGGGCCCGCAGAAGTCAACCGTGCGGTGCTGTCGGCCTTGAGCGGCGCGCGCCAACTCGACGGATGAGCGGGCCGGGCCGCGCCGAGCTGCCCGCAGGGTTGACCGCCGGGCCTCCCGCAAGGTCGCCCGCACGTTCGCCTGCAAGCTCGCCTGCAGGGTTGCCTCCTGACGCGATCCTGCACGCCGTCTGGGGTTCTGCGCTGCCGGCCGCTTTGCTGGACGCGGACTTCCGTTTCGTTGACGTCAATGAAGCTTTGCTCAGCCAGCTCCAGCTGGCGCGCGGGCCACTCATCGGCACCGACCTGGTGTTGCTGGAGCCCGCCGAAGACCAGGAGATCAGCCTGCTGCAGCGTCACGCACAGCCCGACCGGCCCGCTCTGCGGCGGCGGCTGGTGGATGGCTTGGGCGGCCAGCGCTGGTTCCTGATCACGCCGGTCCAGATCTTGCGGCCCGATGAGCCGCAGCGCTGGCTGACGCTGCTGCATGACGAGACTGCCGAGCACGTGGCGCGTGAACAGGCGCGGCACGCAGAAGCCGAACTGGCGCAGTGGTTCGAGCTCAGCGGCACCGGCATGCTGGTGTATGACAACGCCGGCCTGATCGTGCGGTCCAACGCCGCGTTTGAGGCGCTGGTGGAGCGCGTGCCGGAAGTTCTGGACGAAGCACCGACTGAGCTGCAAGGCCTGCTGGGCTGGGAACAAGGCGCGATGCTGCCGCTGCTGCAGCCCGGCGCGCGGCTGCAAGAACGCCAGGCTTTGTTGCCGCTGGCCGACGGCCGGCGCCGGCGTTTGTCGGCACGCCTGGTGTGCCACGGCGGCGCTGGCGGCCAGCGGCGCGTCATGGCGGTGGTTGAGGACCGCAGCGCCGAAGACGAACGCGACCTGGCGCAGCTGGAGATGGGCATGATGATGGGCACCGCCAGCATCGGCGTGGCCACCTACGACCCCGCGCGCGGCTGGCTGGCGTCATCTGCGCCAGCGCGGCCAGCGCCCTCTTCGGCGAAGGGCGATGCGCCGGGCGCAGGGCAGGGCGGGTCTCTGCTGGGCATCGGCCGCGAACTGGTCGAACCTTCGTCGCTGCCCGAATTTGAACGCCTGCAGCAAGCGCTGCGCCGCGGCGAACGCACCGAGGTGCGCTATGCCGTTCGCCACCCCGAACTGGGCGCGCGCTGGCTGCTGACGCGTGTGGAACCCGGCGCGCTGGCCGGTGGCCGGGCGACGACGTCGGTGGTGACGCTGGACGTCACCGAACAGGAAAGTGCGCAGCGCCGCAACGAACAGTTGCTGCGCGAGCTGAGCACCATTCTCGACAGCTCCACCGCCGGCATTGCCTATCTGCGTGGGCCGGTGCTGGTGCGCTGCAACTGGCGCTTCGAACGCATGCTCGGTTTCGAACCCGGCGCGGCTGCAGGTGCGTCGTTGGAAGAAATCCTGTCGCGCAGCATCGGGCCCATGAACGGTCCCATGAACGGTCCCATGAACGGTCACATCAACGGGCCCATTGGTGGCCCCATTGGTGGCCCTATCAACGGCGTTCGTGACGCCCTGCAAGCGCTGGCCCAAGGCAGCGCTTTTGAAACCGAACTGCCGCTGCTGCGCGCTGACGGGCCGGCGCGCTGGTATTCGCTGTCGGTGCGGCGCGCGCAAAGCCAGGGCGAACAGACCGAAGCGGTGGCGGTGCTGACCGACATCACGCGGCTGAAAACCCAGCAGGCCGAACTGGAGCAACTGCTGCGCGACCGTGAACTGATGTTCAGTTTGTCGGAAGTAGGCATCGTCTACCAGCGCGGTGCACGCATCGAACGCGCCAACCAGGCCATGGCCGCCCTCACCGGCTGGGCCAGCCCGGAACTGGCCACGCTGGACGCCGCAGAGCTGTACGCGGACACCCGCGCCTGCGTCGACTTTGAAGCCCGCATCACGCAGGGCCTGCGTGAACACGGCCGCTTTGGCGGCGAAAGGCTTCTGCGCCGACGCGACGGCCATTTGCTGTGGGTGCAGGTGGCAGTACGGCCGGTGGATGTCGACGACGCCGATGCCGGTGTGATCTGCTCTTTCGTCAACATCGACGAGCGGCGCCGCGCGCGGGAAACGCTGGCGCTGCAGGCCGACCGCACACGCGCGATCCTGAATTCGGTGCTGGTGGGCATCGTCACCGTGTCGGGCCGCGGCATCGAATGGATGAACCGCTCGGCGCGGCGCATGTTTGCCGGTGAGCTGGCCGACTTTGTGGGCGAACCCATCAGCATCGTCGCCACGTCCGAAGCCGAGCACCCGCTGCGCCGTGATGACTGGTTGTACCGGCTGCAGGAAGGCCAGGCCGAAACCTTTGAATGTCGCATGCGCGGCCGGGACGGCCGTGAATTCTGGGTCGTCGGCAATGCGGTGTTGACAGGACCCGGTTCGGACGAAGCCGGCGGCACCGGCAGCACGGGCGGCGAAGTCACCTTCGCGCTGCTCGACATCGAGCGGCGACGCCAGGCTGAGGTAAGCATTGCGCAGGCACAGGCCTCACTGCAGAGGGTGATCGAAACTGCGCCACTGGCGATTGCGCTCTTTGACGCCGCCACCCTGCGCATGCAGCAGGTCAACCAGACCGCCAGTGTCTTCTTCGGCACACCGCTGTCGCAGCTGCTGGGCGCCACGCCCGAGGATGCCTGCGCGCCTCCGTTGGCGGCCGCGCTGCGCGGCTGGTTGGCCAGCGTGGCCGCAAGCGGCGATAGGCGCCAGTACGAACAGCGCGACAAGCACGGCCAGCACGAATGGCGCGAGCCGGTCGATCTGTTTGACCATGCCCGCGTCTGGGACTGCCGCCTGACCCGG
>JAYSYB010000447.1:0-4072 GCA_043716775.1 Rubrivivax sp. | reverse complement strand
CGTCAGGCATGCATGGCCGCTGGCACCGGCTGCCCGGCCGCATGCAGCTTGCTGCGGCATTGGGTGTGGCCGGCCTGGCGCTGGTGCTGGCGCTGATGTTCGGTGGCGCCCGCGACGCCGACCACAGGCTGCTGTTTCCGAACCTCAGTGACAAGGACGGCGGCGCGGTCATCGAGAAGCTGACGCAGATGAACGTGCCCTACCGCTTTGCCGACGGCGGCAGCACGATCATGGTGCCGGCAGCGCGGGTCCATGAACTGCGCATGAAGCTGGCGTCATCCGGCCTGCCCTCAGGTGGCGCAGGCGGCGCTGGCGGCACGTCAGGCTACGAACTGCTGGACAAGAACAGCTTCGGCCAGACCCAGGGCCAGGAACGCATGAAGATGCAGCGCGCCATTGAAGGCGAACTGACCACCACCATCCAGGCACTCGAATCGGTCAAGGCGGCGCGCGTGCACCTGGCACTGCCCAACCAGAACGGCTTCTTCCGTGAGCAGCAGAAACCGTCCGCCTCGGTCGTGCTGACGCTGCACACCGGCCGCACGCTGGAACGCGGCCAGGTGGCCGGCATCGTGCGCGTGGTGTCGGGCAGCGTGCCCGAACTGGCGGCGCGTTCCGTCAGCGTGGTGGACAGCACCGGCGCATTGCTGTCCGCCACCGGTGACGAAGACAGCACCTCACCCGGGCTGGACTCGCAGCAACTGCAGTACCGCCGCGATGTCGAAGCCGGGCATCTGAAGCGCGTGCTGGCGCTGCTGGAACCCGTGGTGGGCCGCGACAACGTGCGCGCCAGCATCACCGCCGACCTCGACTTTTCGCAAGTCATGCGCACCGCAGAAGCCTACGGCCCCAACCAAGGCGCAGAAGCCAAACCCGCCGTGCGTGAACAGCGCAGCGAAGAGTCCAGCCAACCCGGTGGGGCCAACCCGGGCGGCGTGCCCGGCGCCACCAGCAACCAGCCGCCCGTGCCGGCGCAAGCACCCATCAATGGCGCTGCGCAGGCGCTGCAGGGTGCACAGGGTGGCGCGGGCGGTGGGGCTGGCGGTGCAGGCGGTGCAGCCACCCGGCGCGAAGCCGCCACGCGCTTTGAAGTCGACAAGACCGTCACCGTCACCCGGGCCGCAGTGGGCACCGTGCGCCGGCTGAATGCGGCCGTGGTCGTCAACCACCGCAGCAGCACCGACCCCAAGGGCAAGGTCAACACCGCGCCCCTGAGCGAGAAGGAAATCGAACAGTTGACCGCGCTGGTGCAGCAGGGCATTGGCTTCAATGCCGAGCGTGGCGACGTGGTGAAGGTTGTCAACGCACCGTTCCGCGCTGAGCCCGCCACCACGGCCGATGAATTACCGCTGTGGAAGCAGGGCTGGTTGATCGACCTGCTGCGCAGCGCGGCCGCACCGCTGGCGCTTTCGCTGGTGGCGCTGGTGATCGTCTTCAAACTCATCAAGCCCGCGCTCACCGCCGTGCTGACACCGCCCGTGCCTGCAACCGGCAGCCGCCTGGACGAGGTGGTGGGTGGCGACACCGAAGCGGCCGGACAGGCCGCGCAAGCCCTGCAAGCGGCCCAGGCCGCCCTGCCCGCACCCACGAATTCGGCGCACAACGACCGGCTGCTGGCCGCCCGCGCGATGGCCAAGCAGAACCCGGCTGCGGTGGCTGGCATCGTGCGCGGCTGGGTCAACGGCGAAGCTGCCTGAAGCACTGAGGCAAGCAGCAGATGCCCGCATCGATGGACGACCAAGGCCTGGAAAGCGCGGCCATCCTGCTCATGAGTCTGGGCGAGGAAGAGGCCGCCGGCGTCTTCAAGCACCTGGCGCCAAAGGAAGTGCAGCGCCTGGGAGAAACCATCGCGGGGATGAAGAGCGTGACGCGCGACCGGGTTGAAAGCGTGCTGGACGACTTCGAGAAAATCGCCGGCAGCGGAAGCATGCTGGTGCCCGACAGCAACGAATACGTCAAGAGCGTGCTGCGCAGGGCGCTGGGCGACGACAAAGCCAATTTGCTGATCGACCGCATCCTGCAGGGCAGCGACGTGAGCGGCATCGAAAGCCTGAAGTGGATGGACGCGCAGAGCGTGACGGAGCTGCTGCGCAATGAACACCCGCAGATCGTCGCCGCGATCCTGGTGCACCTGGAATTTGACCAGGCGGCCGATGTGCTGAAGCTGTTCACCGAACGCCAGCGCAACGAAGTGATGGTGCGCATTGCCACGCTGGACGGCATCCAGCCCGCCGCGTTGCGCGACCTGAATGAAGTCATGGGCAAGGTGCTGTCCGGTGGCGACCGGGGCAAGAAGAGCGGCCTGGGCGGCGCCAAGACAGCGGCAGAAATCCTGAACATGCTGGGCTCGGCCGCAGAGTCCAGCGTGCTGGACTTCGTGCGCGAAGCCGACAACGACTTGGCGCAGAAGATCATGGACAACATGTTCACCTTCGACGACGTGGAGAGGATCGACGACAAGGGCATCCAGGCGCTGATGAAGGAAGTGCAGAGCGAATCGCTGGTGGTTGCGCTGAAGGGCGCAACGCCGGCACTGCGCGACAAGATCTTCAAGAACATGTCCTCACGCGCCGCAGAAACCCTCAAGGAAGACCTTGATTCGCGCGGCCCGGTGCGGCTGTCAGAAGTGGAATCCGAGCAGAAGGAAATGCTCAAAATCGTGCGCCGCCTGGTCGATGAAGGCCAAATCGTCCTGGCAGGAGGCGGCGATGAGCAGTTCGTATAGCTTGGATCACCCCCGAGCGCCCTCTGGGCTGCCCCTCATGTGGGGCGAGCCCGCACCGATTGATCGCCTGCGCGTTTGCGAGCGGCTGGCGAGCGCCCTTGGGCCTGCAAGCCCAAGGGCGGCCCCAGCGGCCCGGCGAAGGCGGCTCCACGCCGCCTGCTTGATGCGGCTCGTCCGTCACTGCCATTGAGATGAACAAACCCACCTTCAAAAACGTGCCCAGCCCGCCGGGGTCCAAGGCGAGCGCGGCCTACACGCGCTTCATTCCGCGCGAAGAGCTGGGTGACTTTGCGAGCTGGCAGCCCGGCACTTTTGCCGGCGCTGCCGGGGCGCAGACCGCAGAAGCAGCGGCCCCGGCGCCTGAGCCCAGTACCGCTGACTGGCAGGCCCGCGTGCTGGCCGCGCGCCAGTCCGGCTACCAGGACGGCTACCGCGACGGCCTGGTGGCGCTGGAAAACTTCAAGCACAGTTTTGCCCAGCAGGCCACGTCACAGATCGGCGCGCTGCTGGACGCCTTCGACGCCGAGTTCAGCGCGCTCGACAAGCAGATCGCCGCGGCGATCGCCAACACCGCCGTGCAACTGGCGCAGCAGGTGCTGCGCTGTGAACTGGCGCAGCGGCCTGAGCTGGTTGCCACCGTGGCCACCGAAGCCGTCAACGCGGTGATGCTCAGTGCGCGCCATATCAGCGTGCATGTGAACCCGCAAGACCTGCCGCTGGTGGCCGAAGGCGCCGAAGAAGCCCTGACCGCACGCGGCGCACGGCTGCATGCCGACACCAGCGTGGCGCGCGGCGGCGTGCGCGTGCACAGCGACGTGGGCGACATCGACGCCCGCATCGCCGTGCGCTGGGCGCAGGCTGCTGCGGCGCTGGGGTCCAGCGCGCCGCTGGACGACGCGCCATGACCGCCCCCGATGCGGCGGTGGACGGGTGTGTGGACGCCCGCGTGAGTTCCCGCGCAGACACCCGCGTGGACACCCGCGTCGAAAAACGCCAGCAACGCTGGCAGCGCTATCTGGCCGATGTGCAGGCCTATGCGCAACTGCCGCAGCCGCTGGAATCGGTGGGCACGCTGCTGCGCGTGACCGGCCTGGTGCTGGAAGCGGCGGGGGTGCGCGTACCGGTCGGGTCCGTGTGCGAAATCCATTCCGAAGGCCAGGCGCCGGTGCTGGCAGAAGTGGTGGGCTTCAACGCCGACCGCGCCTTCCTCATGCCCACCGGGGAATTGCACGGCATGAGCAGCGGCGCCCGTGTAGTCCCGCGCCATGCACCGCGCCAGCCGCCGCGCTGGGGCCAGGACAACCACCCCTGGCGGCGCAGCGAAGACCGTGGCCTGCACCTGCCGAT
>JAYSYB010000446.1:0-12257 GCA_043716775.1 Rubrivivax sp. | reverse complement strand
TCACCGAGTAGCGCGGCCGCTGCGGCCGAGCTGGCGGCCATTCACAGCCACTGCCTGCGCGATGTGTGGCGGTCTGCGCCCGGCCTTGACATGGCCTGATCGCACTGCACTCGACCCAGAAAGGCGAGCAGCGATGTGGCTGTGCCCGTTGCTTCCCGTCGATGCACGCAAGAAGTAAAGAAGCCGCGCCAATGTGGCGCGGCTTTCGGCTTCCGTTCAACAGCTTTACTTGCGCACGTTCCCGAAGATGAGGGTGCGGTCGGAGACTCCCATCTTGACCACGACGCTGTTGTGCGCCGGATAAACGTACCTGCCATCGAGGATGGTTGTGATCGGCTGGTACAGCACGCCGCCGATCGGAGCATCGAACGAATCTTCGGTCACCGTGTAGTTGCCCGGTTGCAGCGCACAGACCTTCAGCTGCGGACGCAGTGCGGTGCCGTCGCCGGTGTACATCACACCCTGAATCGGAATTCCCATCGGGTCGTAAACGGTCACGGCCCAGGACTTCAGCGGCTCGGTCAGGCTGTTGTAGATGCCGTCACCGTTTTCCAAGTACTTGATGATGGTCAGGCAAAGCGACTTTCGGGCTCTGATCTTGAAGTTGTCGGTCTTGGTCGCTGCCGGGATGAAGCCATGGAAATAGCCCGGGTTGTAGCCGTTGTCGACGAGGTCTGGATTGCCGGCGAAATCACCGACACGCGTGGCCCAAACCTTGTACTCGCCGCCGTTGTTTGGGGTGTCAAGGAAGGGGCAGAGTTCCACCGTTTTGGCGCCGTGGTCGACGTCTATGCCGGTCTCGTGATCCCCAGGCGCAAACGGAGTGACGCGCGAGGTGATGATCCCGGCGGTGACCGTGAAACGACGGAACTTCTGGGGGTCGGTGCTGAGCAGCGTCTTGCCACTCGGGTCGGTCACTTGATAGAAGTAGTCGCCGTCAGGCAGTCCCGCAGCGCCCTGCGGTGCATTCGGGCCTGGGCCGCCGTCAAGGTAGACGCCGAGTGCGTCACACTTGGCGCTGTAGATGTTGGCGTTGACGCGGCTGCCGTCCGACAGCGTTGTGAAGATTGCGCCAGTCAGTGGCAGCGACGTCGTTTGTGCCGAGGCAGCCGTGGCTGAAAAAGCCAGAGCCCACACGGCAGCACGCAGAAGGGAAGTCGCTTGCGCCATCAGTTTTCTCCTAATACCAAGGGTTCACATAAGGGGCGCTTCTTCAGGCCCGAAAGAAAAACTTGCCGACCGAGGCTGCAGACTGCGGAATCTCATCGCACTGCCTACCGGCGAGTTGAACGGTCACGCAGGCGGTTCACGCCCGCCTGCGTGACTTACTCAGCCGCGCGCGGCGCGGCGACGACTGACCGTGACGCCGAGCAACGCCATGCCCACCAGCGCCAAGGAAGCCGGCTCTGGTACCCTTGTTCCAGGCGTCACCCGGATGAGATTCTGTGCCAAGTGCGTGGCCGGGTCGTAGTACACCGTGTAGACGTAGTTCGCGACCGCGCTCAGGTTGGCGCCGTTGACGCTCGTCCAGGAGTTGCTGGACAGGGCGCTCAGGTAGGCGTCGATCTGAACTTCAAGCGTGTCACGGCTGGCGTTGCCCACGGCATAAGACGTGGCGTCCGAGCCTGAAGAGCGCAATGCGTCGGTGGTGCGGTTGTAGGTGCTCTGGCCCATGATCTCCCACACGGCGTAACCGAACGCCGCCGCCTTGATGCCGCTGAGGTCAGCAAGGCTGTCGTTGTAGGCATGCGAGAAGAGCGACACCAGGCTGTTCTGGACCAGTGTGGTGTTCTGGATCGAGTAGGCCAGGCCCGTGTAGCCCGCGGCGTTCATCTGCTGCTGGTAAGCAGTGGAATTGGGGTTGGTGGTGTTGAGGTTCGTGTTCAGGAAGCTGGACAGCGATGCCGTGGCATAGGTGTTGGCCGTGCCCCAAGACGTCCCTGTCCTCTGGTCGATGCAGTAGGCCCAGAAAGTGCTGGAGCCATCGCTGACCGACTTGGCGCCAGACCAATTTGTGGTGTAGGCGGTGCCGCCGTTGAGGTCATTGAGAAAGGTGGTGCTGCCCCGCTGGGTGCCCGACGGATTGGTCAGCGTGATCGTCTGCGCGCTGACGCCCAGGCAAGCCATCACCATCGCCGAAGCAACGCCCCAGGTCTTGATGGAATTTGTCGAGGTGAATTTCATGTCAAGGCCCTGATTGAATAACGATCTACAAGGAGCGTAGCGGATGAACTACGTTTGGCAACACCGCGTTCGAGTGGGCTTGCCGTTGTGAAGCTGGCTGACCAGCCGGGCTTCGTCATTTGCATTCTTCGTGTCATAAGCTACTACGCAAATTCGGGGCCATCATCTTAAGTCTTTGATTCGTAAGTAGTTTCTTCACGACGCAGGGATCAATAGCAAGAGACTGTCAGAAAGCCCGACAGCGGATTCGGCCGCCTCAAAGGCCCACATCGGCCTTCAGGGCACTCAGCTCAGGCCCCGGGTTAGGGGGGCTGCCTGACGCCAGCGCGGCGCGAAGCTCGTCGCGGGCTTCGGCCTTACGCCCTGCCTTGGCCAGCGCCGAAGCGAGGTTCCAGCGGACGACGCCGTCGCCTGGCTCGCGCAGCCGGGCTTCGCGCAGGATGCGGATACCGTTCTCCAGTTCGCCCTTCTGCACCAGCATCCAGCCATATCCGCCGGCCAGGGCGGCGTTGTCGGGTTGCATCTTCATCGCCTTTTCGGCTGTCGCCAGGGCCCTGGGGTCGTTCAGGCGAAACAACATCTGGGCGTAGCCGGCCAGTGCATCGGGGTCGCCCGGGTTGAGCGCCACGAGTGCCTCCAGGCTGGCCTGGGCTTCGGCATTCTTGCCCGCGGCGGCCTGGACCTGCGCCAGCGCGCGCAGTGCAGTGGCGTCGCGCGGGTCCTTGCGGCTGGCGTCGCTCAGCAATGACAGGGCTTTGTCAGTCTGGTTGTTGGCCAGGTAGGCCTGCGCCAGCACGAGTGCGACTTGGGCGCCGGGCTCGCGTGCGAAGGCGGCCTGGTATTGGCTGATCGCCTGCGGCAGCTGACGCCGCGAGAACGCCACGTGCCCAGCGGTCAGGAGGGTGGGGACCTTGCTGGCGTGCTTGGCCTGGAGTTGCCTCATGCCGGCATCCACCGCGGCGGCGTCGCCGCGGCGCGCCGCGATCTCAACCATCATCACCAGCCCGCCGATGTCATCCGGGCTGGACTGCAAAGCCTTGTTCACCGCGTGCAGCGCGCCGTCCGGGTTGCCTGCTGCAAGCTGCAGCCGGGAGATGTTGACTTGGATCACTGGGTCGAAGCCGGCGTACTTGGAAGCATCCTGGAACGCCTGGCGCGCCATGGTGAAGTCCCTGGTGACGAGCCGGGCGCGGCCCAGCGTCTGCAGCACGGGCACTGATTCCGGGTACTTGCCGGCCAGCAACTTGGCCGCGGCCAGCGCCTGCGCGTTCTGCCGCTGCTGCAACAGCTGGTCAACCAGCGCCAGGCCCGGCCGTGGATCCTTGGACTGCAGGCCGTCGGCCTTGGTCCAGATGGCGGCCGACAGGGCCAACTTGTTCGCCCGCTGCTCCACCACGCCCAGCTGGAAGAGCGCTTCGCCGTCGTTGGGGTTGCCCTTGAGCCACGCGTTGAGGCGCTTGCGCGCGGCGTCGAGCTTTTCTTCGTCGATGTCCAGCAGGCTCAAGTTGATGACCGTGGGCCTGAATTTGGGGTCTTTCGCCAGCGCCTGGTCAAACGCCGCCCGCATGCCGGCGTTGTCGCCCAGCCGCCCCTTGATGTTGCCCAGGAAGTTGACCATGGCAACGTTGCTCGGGTCGATCTGGACCAAGTCTTCGGCGATCTTCACGGCCTTGGCAGCTTCGCCATGGCGGGCGTAATAGACCGCGAGTTCGACGCCGGCCCGGTAGTCGCGTGGCGCCTTGGCGTAGGCCCTCTCCAGGTTGGCGAGCGCGGTCTTGTCCTGCAGCAGGCCGAACTGGCTGAAGGCGAGTTCGCGCAGCGCATCGTTGCTGCTGCCGGCCTTGGTGGCGCGGTCGAACATCTCGCTGGCCTGGACATACTGCTTGCGAGCCAGGAACACCGAACCCATCATGTACAGCACGTGGGGCTCGTTTGGCGCGATCCGCAGCAGGTTCTCCAGCACGGGCGCGGCGCGGCTGGTTTCCTTGGCGTCAAGCAGGAGGTTGGCCAACAGCAACTGGCCGGCGAAATGGCGGCCGTTGCGGGTCAACAGGGCTTCGACATATTCACGCGCGCGCTGCGGGTTCCCGAGCGTGCGGTGCGAGAGGGCGCCGGCCATCAGCAAGGGCTCGCTGGCGTTGCGCAGCCCGGGGGGCATGCTGTCGATGAGATTGGCGGCCTGGGTGAATTCGGCCTGCGCGGCCTTGGTTTCACCCTTGCCGATGGCGATCATCGCGCGCAGAAACGAAGCCCGCGGTTCGACGACTTTGCCTTCCTTGAGTTTGTCGAGCACGAGGCCGGCCTCGGCCTGCTGGCGGGCGGCCATCAACACGGCAGCGCGCGACACGTGGGCGTCGACGAGCTTCGGCCGGATGGCAATGGCCTTGTCGAGCGACGCCAGGGCCGACTTGAGGTCACCCAGGGCGTGCTGGATGGTGCCCAGCTGGTACCACGCCATCGGGTTGTCCGGTGCCAGTTCGGTGGCCTTGAGCGCAGTCGTGCGTGCGCGCTCGCCTTCACCGGCGCGCAGCAGCAGCGGCGCCTCGGCGATGTAAGGCCCCACCGCCTTGGGGTTAAGCTGACGAGCCTGCGCAAACGAGGCGCTGGCGGCGCCGAGGCCGCCTGACATCGCCTGTGCCGTGCCGCGCAAGGTCAGGATCTCGGGCAGCATGGCGGGTGGCACCGCATTGGTGGTGATGGTGTCGAGCAGCTTCTTGGTCTCGCCGAGCTGCAGGTAGACCTGGCCGATCAGGGGCGCGACCTCGGACATGCTGACGCCTTGCCTCAGCGCCTCCTCGAGCGCGGCCTCCGCTGCCTTGAGCTCGCCGGACCCGAGCAGCACGCGGCCCAACAGCAATTGCGCGGCGATGTTCTTGCGGTCGCTCTGGATCGCATTTCGCAGCTGCACGGCGGCGCCGGAGAGGTCGTTTCGCTCGTAGCGCTGCAGAGCGTCTTCGTAGAACTTGGCGGCCTTCGCGGTGCCTGCAGATTGGGCCAGTGCCGGCATGGCTGAGGCACAGCCGACCCCGATGAGCGCACAAGCGAGGGCGCGGACCAGACTCGATTCAATAAGGCGAATGAAAGGCATGGCGTCGAAATCGGGTAAAGACGTGGGGTGGTGCCTCGCGGGCTTCGATGCGGGGACGTAAAGGCCCCGCGCCGCAGGCCCGTGATTCTGCGCAAACAGCGAGCCGGCGCGATTGGCCGACTCGAGGGTTAAGCCAAATGTTGAACGGTTAGCCGGTGCGCGTATCGCACAATTGCCTGTGGATCATCGCGTTGTTCGCAAGCGCGGGGTCGGCCCGCACTTCCGCAGGAGTCTTATGCCATGAGGCGTACCCTTGTTCTGAGCAGTCTTCTGCTGGTATCGGTGAGCTTCCAGTCCGCACTGCGGGCGGCGCCGTCGCTGCCCTCCACCAACGTACGCTGGCAGCCCGCTGCTGCCGACGCCGACATCGACCGCGCATTCGCGCGAGCACGCGCAGAAAACAAGCCCGTGCTGCTGTATTGGGGCGCCAGTTGGTGCCCGCCGTGCAACCAGCTCAAGGCCACGCTTTTCAACCGCCAGGACTTTGCCGTGCTGTCGCGGTCCTTCGTGGCCGTGCATGTGGACGGCGACCGGCCCGGCGCGCAGAAGCTGGGCACCCGCTTCAAGGTCAGCGGTTACCCCACGGTCGTGCTGTTCACACCGCAAGGGCAGGAGATCACGCGGCTGCCGGGTGAAGCCGATGCCCCGCAGGTCATGGCCGTGCTGCAGAACGGACTGTCTGGTGGCCGCCCCGTGAAGGCCGTGCTCGACGACGCGCTGTCGGGCCAGGCGTCGGGCAAGACTTTATCGGCGGGCGACTGGAAGATGCTGGCCTTCTATTCGTGGGCCACCGACGAACAGCAGCTCGTGCCCAAGGCCGACGTGCCTGCCACACTGGTGCGCCTGGCGGTGGCGAGCCCCGCGACCGATGCCGACACGACGACGCGTCTGTGGCTCAAGGCCCTGGCAGCCAGCGACGGCGGCAAAGGTGTGAAGGCGGACGACAGCCTGCGCGCGCGGGTGATGATGGTGCTGTCCGATCCGCTGCAGGCGCGCCTTTACATGGACGTGCTGACCCACAGCGCCGATGACATCGTGCGCACCCTGGAGCCTGACGAAGGCGCTGGCATGACTGCTGGCATGACTGCTGGCAACACCCCAGGCCGCGCGCCGCTGCTGGCGGCTTTTGAGACCGCGCTCAAACGCCTGGAAGCCGACGGGACGCTGTCGCGCAACGACCGCATGGGCGCGCTCTACGCCCGTGTGCTGCTGGCGCGCGTGGACGGGCCGAAGGACGCGGTGCAGGTCAAGCTGCCCGAGCCGCTGTTGAAAGACGTTCGCGAGCACGTCGCGCGCGCCGACCGCGAAATCACCGACGGCTATGAACGGCAGGCCGTCATCACCTACGCCGGCGCCCTGCTCGGCCGCGCGGGCCTCTGGGCCGAGAGCGATGCGTTGCTCAAGGCCAACCTGGCCAAGAGCCACTCGCCCTACTACCTGATGAGCCAGCTTGGCGGCAACGCCCGCCGGCTTGGCCACAACGAAGAAGCGTTGCGCTGGTATGGCCTGGCGTTCGACAAGAGCGAAGGCCCGGCGACGCGGCTTGAATGGGGTTCGCGCTACCTGTCTGCGCTGGTGGACCTCTCGCCCCAAGACGCCGCGCGCATCGAAAAAACCGCTGCCACGTTGCTGGCCGAAGCCGGGCGCGACCGCGGTGCCTTTGAAGGCCGCAGCGTGCGCATCCTGCAGCGTGCAGCCACCAAGCTGGGCAGCTGGAACGCCGACGGCAAACGCGCCGCCACGCTGTCGCGCTTGCGGGCGCAGTTGGACGCGGTGTGCGCCAGGACGGATGCTGTCGACGGCCAGCGCGCTGCTTGCCAAGCATTGCTCAAGCCGGCCTCCACGAAGGCTGCATGAGCCCGCCGGGCCGACACGGACCCAAAGGGTCCACGCGAGTGCACCGGGGCGAATGCCGGAGTGCGCAGCACGAAGGTACTCCCGTCAACGGGCCGAACTTGGTTGACCAGGCGCGGCGCCGCCTGTCGGTGTGGCTGGCGGGCGCGCCGTTGGCAGGCGCCCTGCAGCTTGCCCATGCTGCTGACGCGCCGGCCCCGGCCGATGGCGGCGGCGACTTCACCGGCCGCTGGGTGCACGCCTTTGCAGCCTATGGCCCACCCAAGTACGGCCCCGATTTCAAGCACTTCGAATACGTCAACCCGGCGGCGCCCAAGGGCGGCACGCTGAAGTTGAAGAACCCCGACCGCAAGACCAGCTTCGACAAGTACAACCCCTGGACGACACGCGGCAATTCGCCGTCGGGCATCCAGATCTGGATGGTCGAAGGCCTGTGCCACTTGTCGCAGGATGAGCCACTGGCGATGTACGGCCTGTTGGCCGAGGCCGTGAACGTCGAGCCCGACTTCAGCGGCGTCACTTTCCGCATCAGGCCCGAGGCGCGCTTCAACAATGGCGACCCGGTGCTGTCCGCAGACGTGAAGCACAGCTTTGACATGCTCAGCAGCAAGGGCGCCTCGCCGGCCTTCCAGACGGCCGTGGCGGGCATCGAAAGCGTGGACGCCGTGGACGCCCGCACGGTGCGCTTCCGCTTCAAGGAAAAGACGCGCGAGCAAGTCTTCAACGCCGGCCTGATGCCGGTTTTCAGCCGCAAGTGGGGCGAGGGCAAGACCTTTGACGCCGTGGTCACTGAGCTGCCCATCTTGAGCGGCCCTTACCTCATCGACAAGATCGACATGCCGCGGCGCATCGAATTCAAGCTCGACCCCAATTACTGGGGCAAGGCGTTGGCGGTGCGGCGCGGGCACTTCAACTTCGAGCGTGTCGTGTACCGCATGTACAGCGACAACCTGATCGCGCTGGAGGCCTTCAAGGCTGGCGAGTTTGACCTCATCAAGGAATACCGCGCCCGCACCTGGGTGCGTTCCCACGCCGGCACCAAGTGGAACGACGGGCGCATCATCAAGGCCGACATGCTGACGGGGTTTGGTTACAGCATGCAGGCCTACAACATCAATCTGCGCCGGCCGCTGTTTCAGGACATCCGCGTGCGCGAGGCGCTGGGCTACACCTATGACTTCGAGACAGCTAACAAGACCAAGGTCTTCCTGCGCGTCAACAGCCAGTTCAACAACAGCGAGTTTGCGGCGCAGGGCACCCCCGGGCCGGGTGAACTGGCATTGCTCGAACCCTTCCGCGCTGAGCTGCCGCCGCGCGTCTTCGGCCCCGCTTTTGTGGCACCGCGTACGGACGACGGCCCGAACGGCCTGCGCCGCAACCTGCTGAAAGCGCGTGAGCTTTTGACGCAAGCCGGCTGGAAGCTGGACGGCAGCGGCATCTTGCGCAACGCCAAGGGCGAAGCCTTCGAGTTCGAATATCTGCAGCCTTCAGCCAGCAGCAACGTGGACTGGCAACGCAACCTGAAGAAACTGGGCATCACGCTGAAGGACCGGGTGGTTGACTTTGCGCTCTACCGCCGCCGCATCCAGGCCTACGACTACGACATGGTCACCATCGCCGAGGGCACCTTCACGCTGCCGGAAGCCGGCTCGTTGAACGCGCTGTACAGCAGCAAGTCCTTCGCCGAGCCGGGCAACAGCAACTTCCGTGGCGTGAAGAGCCGCGTCGCGGACGCGCTGATGGACGCCATGGGCCGTGCCCGCACCATGGCTGAGCTGCGCGACGCCGCACGCGCCTTCGACCGTCTGGTGACCTGGAGCTTTTGGCAGATACCCGACTTGTACAACGCCGTCGAGAACGTCTCGCACTGGGACAAGTTCGGCAAGCCCGCTGTGCAGGCCAAGTACTTCCGTGCCGACACGCTGATCAGCGGCTTCACCGAGCACGGGCCCTGGCCGCTGTGGACGTGGTGGGACAAGTCGCTGGCAGTGGCGCCGACCCAGAAAGCCTGAACCATGTTGAGCTACATCCTCAAGCGCATCCTGCTGATGGTGCCCACCCTCCTGGGGCTGCTGCTGCTGACCTTTGTGGTGCTGCAGTTCGTGCCTGGCGGGCCGGTGGAAACGCTGCTTGCCGAAGCACGCGCCGGCGGTGGCAGCGAAGGTGCCACCTACAAGGCCGGGCGCGATGTGGATGCCAAGCAGCGCGAAGAACTGATGAAGCAGTTTGGCTTCGACAAGCCGGCGCACGAGCGCTTCATCAAGATGATCGGCGATTACGCGCGCTTTGACTTGGGCAAGAGCTTCCTGCAGAACAAGAGCGTGTGGGAACTCATCAAGGAAAAGCTGCCGGTGTCGATCACGTTGGGTTTGTGGACCTTCCTCATCAGCTACGCCATCAGCATCCCGCTGGGCGTGGCCAAGGCGGTGCGCGAGGGCTCGCGCTTCGACCTGGCCACCACCTTCCTGGTGCTGATGGGCTATTCGATCCCCGGTTTTGTGCTGGGGGTGCTGCTGATCGTGATGTTCTCGGGCGGCACCTTCTTTGACTGGTTTCCGCTGCGTGGCATCACGTCCGACAACTTCGACGAACTCACGGCCTGGGGCAAGGTGAAGGACTACGTCTGGCACATCACGCTGCCGCTCACCTGCCTGGTCATCCACAGCTTTGCGGTGGTGACGCTTTTGACCAAGAACACCTTTGTCGAAGAGATCCGCAAGCAGTACGTGCTGGTGGCGCGCAGCAAGGGCCTGAGCCAGGAGCGCGTGCTCTACAAACACATCTTCCGCAACGCGCTGATCCCGCTGGTGACGGGCTTTCCGGCCGCCTTCATCGGCGCCTTCTTCACTGGCGCGCTGCTGATCGAGACGCTGTTTTCGCTGGACGGCCTCGGCCTGCTCAGCTATGAAAGCGTGATCCGGCGCGACTACCCCGTGGTGCTGGGTTCGCTGTATCTCTTTGCGCTGATCGGTCTGGTGGTCAAGCTGGTGTCGGACCTGCTGTACACGGTGGTTGATCCGCGCGTGCAGTTTGCGAGTGTGGGTAAATGAGGTGGGTCCATGAGGTGGGTCAATGAGGTGGGTGAACAAGGTAAGCCAGTGAGAACAACCCCATGAGTGCCGTTCTGCCCACGCCCGACGGCACACTGGAGCCCGTCGCGACTGTTCCACCGACCAAGCCCGCTTCGCCCAACCAGCGCGCGTGGGCGCGCTTCAAGCGCAACCGGTTGGGCTACTGGTCGCTGTGGATTTTCGGTGCGCTGCTGGTGCTGTGCACGGCAGCAGAACTCATCAGCAACGACCGCCCGCTGCTGGCGCGCATCAACGGCCAGTGGATGGCGCCGATGTTCAGCAACCCCAGCGAAAAGTCGCTGGGCGGCGACTTCGAAACCGGCACCGACTGGAAAGACCCGTTCATCGACGAATTGCTGGCCAAACCAGGCAATCTGGCGGTGTTCACGCTCAACCCCCATTCGGCCGATTCGCTGGATTACTTCGACCCCGCACTGCCACCCGCCGCGCCCAACGCACGCAATGTGCTGGGCACCGACAGCAAGGGCCGCGATCTGTTGGCGCGCTTGGTGTACGGCTTTCGCGTCAGCGTCTGGTTTGCGCTGGCGCTGACGGTGGCCGGCACCGCGATCGGCATCTTCATGGGCGCGCTGCAGGGTTACTTTGGCGGCAAGATCGATTTGCTGTTGCAGCGTGCGGTGGAGATCTGGGGCGCGCTGCCCGAGCTGTACCTGCTGATCATCTTCGCGTCGATCTTCGAGCCCTCACTGCTGCTGCTGCTGCTGCTGCTGAGCCTGTTCGGCTGGATCGGCCTGAGTGACTACGTGCGCGCCGAATTCCTGCGCAACCGCGGGCTTGAATACGTGAAAGCGGCCCGCGCGCTGGGCCTGTCCAACGGCCAGATCATCTGGCGCCACGTGCTGCCCAACAGCATGACGCCGGTGATCACGTTCCTGCCCTTCCGCATGGCCGGCGCCATCCTGGCGCTGACAAGTCTGGACTTCCTGGGTCTGGGCGTGCCCAGCAGCATGCCTAGCTTGGGTGAGCTGCTGCGCCTGGGCAAGGAGAACCTCTACGCCTGGTGGATCATCCTGAGCACCTTTGTGCTGCTGGTTGGCACGATGATGCTGCTGACCTTCATCGGCGACGCGCTGCGGGATGCTTTCGACACCCGGAAATCCTGACCATGACGCTGATTGCGGCACCGCTTCTTGAAGTCGATCACCTGAGCGTGCGCTTCGGCGCCAGCACGGTAGTCAACGACGTGTCCTTTGCCATCCACGCGGGCGAGAAGTTTGCGCTGGTGGGCGAGTCGGGTTCGGGCAAGTCGATCACTGCCTTGAGCGTGCTGCGGCTGGTGGACGCAGCTACCACCACGGGCGCCATCCGCTTTGAAGGGCTGGACCTGACGTCGCAGACCGATCGCCAGATGCGCGCCATTCGCGGCAGCCGCATCGGCATGATCTTTCAAGAGCCGATGACAGCTTTGAACCCGCTGTTCACGGTGGGCAACCAGATCGCCGAGGTGCTGGTGCTGCACGAAAAGATGCCCAAGGCTGCAGCGCACACACGCGCCATCGCATTGCTGGCGCGCACCGGCATCCCAGAGCCCGACAAGCGGGTCGCTTTCTACCCGCACCAGTTGTCGGGCGGCCAGCGCCAGCGCGCCATGATCGCCATGGCCCTGGTCTGCAAGCCGCGTCTCTTGATCTGCGACGAGCCGACGACGGCGCTGGACGTCACGATCCAGGCCCAGATCCTTGCGCTGCTGGACGAACTCCAGGCCGAGATGGGCATGGCGCTGCTCTTCATCACGCACGACCTGAACATGGTGCGCCGCTTCACGCACCGCGTGGGCGTGATGGAACGCGGCCGGCTGGTGGAGCTGGGCGAAACGGCCACCGTTTTCGGCGCGCCGCAGCACGCCTACACGAAGAAGCTGCTGGCAAGCCGCCCGGAACGAGTCGTGCAGCCCGTGCCCGCTGACGCGCCCGTGCTGCTGCAAGGCGACGCCGTGGGTGTGAGCTTCAGCTTCAACCAAGGCTGGTTCGGCAAACGCCAGTTCCAGGCGGTGAAGAGCGCCACGCTGCAGCTCCAGCGCGGCGAGACGCTGGGCATCG
>JAYSYB010000445.1:0-4092 GCA_043716775.1 Rubrivivax sp. | reverse complement strand
GCTGATGACGTCGAGCTTCTTCTGGATTTCGCCCTGCACGTTTTCTCTGTGGGCGCTGCCCAGAACGTCACCGAGAGCGCCCTTGTTGACGGCGATGGCGATGTGTTTGCAGGCCCGCGCCACGACCTCGATCAAGAGGCGAAGTTGAGCCGGAATGCGGCCGTGTTCGCGCTGCTGCTCGACCAGGTACTGCGTCAGGCTGATGCGCTTGGTGGACGGGTTCAAGCTTGTGTTCATGCTTGTTCCAAAGCGCGGGTCACGACCTCGCGCACGTCACTGCTGAGATCAGCTTTGGCGGCCACGCGCTGGATGGCTTGCCGCGCCGCGCTGCGGTAAGGCTCGGCCAGCGACGCCCAGCGGTCCATCGCGCGCGCCATGCGCCCGGCGACGTGGCCGTTGATGGCGTCAATCTCCAGCACCTTGTCGGCCCACAGCACATAGCCTGCGGCGTCCGCGCGATGGAAGGCGGCGGGGTTCGCGGTGAACAGCAGCGATAGCAGGCTTCGCGCGCGGTTCGGGTTCTTGATGGAAAAGTCCGGGTGCTTCAAGAGCGCCTTGGCGCGGGCAAAAGCAGAGCCCGGCTGGCCATCGCTGACACCGGGCACGGGCTCAGGGGCGGTGGCCTGCAGCGCAAACCACTTGTCCAGCACGAGTGCGTCGCCCTGCGCCAGCGCATGGAAGCGGGTGATGGCCGCATCGGCCAGCAGCGAATGCGACTCCACCAGGGCCTGCAGCGCACCCAGGCGGTCAGACATGCTGGTGGCGTCCTTGAAGCGCTGGTAGGCGCGGCCTTGCCATACCGCGTCGCCCGCGCGCACGGCATGCAGGCACAGCATGCGCAGCGCCAGGTTGGCCAGCGCACGAGGGCCCGCCTGTGCGGGCTGCGGGCTGTAGGCCTGGGTGACCGTGTGGGCCTCAAAGGCGGCGGCCCAGTCCGCGTGCAAACGCTCGGCCATCAGCACGCGCCACTGTTCGCGGACGGCGTGGATGCGCTGCGGGTCTGCGGCCTGCAGGCGTTCTGCAATGTAGGGTTCGCTGGGCGGCGTCAGCGCCAGGGTCTTGAAGGCGGGGTCCAGCGCGCTGTCGTTCAAGGTCTGGCGCAGCGCAGCCAGCAGTGCATCGTCCAGCACCGGGGCTTGGCCAGAGGCCACAGCCGCCAGCAGCCGGCTGAGCATCAGGCTCTGGCCGGCTTCCCAGCGGTTGAAGGCGTCGGTGTCGTGGGCCAGCAGCACCAGGTGATCGGCATCGCTCAAACCTTCGGTCGTCTGCACCAGTTGAACCGGCGCCGAGAAGCCGCGCAGCAGCGAAGGCACGGGCGTTGCGTCGATGCCGTCGAAGTGCCAGCTTTGCTCGGTGCTGTCCAGCACCAGCAGGCGCTCGGCCGCGGCCTCGCGTCCATCCTTGTGCAGCAAGCCTACCGAGACGGGGATGAGGTAGGGCTGCTTCGTCGCTTGGCCTGGCGAAGGCTCGCTGTGCTGGCGCAAGGTCAGTGTGTAGCGGCGCGCGGCTTCGTCGTAGTGCCCGCTGGTCGTGACGCGCGGTGTGCCGGCCTGCGCGTACCAACGTTTGAAGATCTCCAACTTCTCAGCCAACGCGCTGGTCGGGTTGGCGTCGGCAATGGCCTGTGCAAAGTCGTCGCAGGTGACGGCTTGGCCATCGTGGCGCTGGAAGTACAGCGCCATGCCTTTGGCAAAGCCTTCGCGGCCCACCAGCGTGTGCATCATCCGCACGACTTCGGCGCCTTTTTCGTACACCGTGGCGGTGTAGAAATTATTGATCTCCAGGTAGCTGTCGGGCCGCACCGGGTGCGCCATGGGGCCGGCGTCTTCAGGGAACTGCATCGCGCGCAGGCGCTTCACGTCTTCAATGCGCTTGACGGCGCGGGCCGACGGTGAACCCGCCATGTCCATGCTGAATTCCTGGTCGCGGAAGACCGTAAGGCCTTCTTTCAGGGACAGCTGAAACCAGTCGCGGCAGGTGATGCGGTTGCCCGTCCAGTTGTGGAAGTACTCGTGCGCAATGACGCTTTCAATGGCCGCAAAGTCTTCATCGGTGGCCGTTGCCGGGCTGGCCAGCACATATTTCGTGTTGAAGACATTCAGGCCCTTGTTCTCCATCGCGCCGCCGTTGTAGTCCTCCACCGCCACCACCATGAAGCGGTCGAGGTCCAGCGCCAGTCCGAAGCGCGCTTCGTCCCAGATGACGCTGGCCACCAGCGAATTCATCGCGTGTTCGGTCTTCTCCAGATCGCCGGGCCGGACGTAAATTTGCAGCAGATGGTCGCGCCCGGCGCGGGTGCGGATGCGCTGCTCACGCGCTACCAGTTGCCCCGCCACCAACGCAAACAAGTAGCTCGGCTTCGGGAACGGGTCGTGCCACTTGGCAAAGTGGCGGCCGTTGTCCAGCGGGCCCTGCTCCAGCAGGTTGCCGTTGCTCAGCAGCACGGGGTATTTCGCCTTGTCGGCGCGGATCAGCACGGTGTACGCCGCCATCACATCGGGTCGGTCCAGGAAGTAGGTGATGCGGCGGAAGCCTTCGGCTTCGCATTGCGTGCACATCATCGGACGAACGCCCCCACCGCTGGTGTAAAGCCCCGACAGTTCGGTGTTCTTGTCGGGTGCGCAGGTGTTGCGGATGTCCAGCGTGAAGCTTTCGCCCTCCGGCGGGTTGTCGATGACGAGGTCACCCGCCTCGTGGCGGAAGGACACGCTGATGCCGTCGGCCTGCACCCGCAGCAGCGTCAGGCCTTCGCCGTGCAGGCGCAGCGGCTGGCCAATCTGTTGCGGGTTGCGTTCGACGCGCAGTTTGCTGGCGACGATGGTCTTCGCCGGGTCCAGGTCAAATGTCAGCTCAACGCTGCGGATGAAAAACGCCGGGGCTGCATAGGCCTCGCGGCGCACGGGGGTCGTGCTGGCTTCACGCATGGCGTGTTGTCTCCGGTTGTGCTGTTGCAGCGCGCGCCGCGGTAGGTATTGGACAGCCCAGGCCTACAGCCCTTGTTTCAGGCTGGCGGTGATGAAGACGTCGAGGTCGCCGTCCAGCACCTTCTGTGTGTTGCTGATTTCCACGTTGGTGCGCAGGTCCTTGATGCGGCTGTTATCCAGCACATAACTGCGAATCTGGTGGCCCCAGCCGACGTCTGTCTTGGTGTCTTCCAGCTTCTGCTGCTCTTCCTGGCGCTTGCGCAATTCATGGTCGTACAGGCGCGAACGCAGCCGCTTCCAGGCTACGTCGCGGTTGCTGTGCTGGCTGCGGCCGTCCTGGCACTGCACCACGATGCCGGTGGGGATGTGCGTCAGCCGCACCGCCGAATCGGTCTTGTTGATGTGCTGGCCACCAGCGCCCGACGCGCGAAAGGTGTCGGTGCGCACGTCCGAAGGGTTGATGTCGATCTCGATCGAGTCGTCAATCTCGGGGTAGACAAACAGCGACGCAAAACTCGTATGGCGCCCGCCCGCGCTGTCGAAAGGGCTCTTGCGCACCAGGCGGTGCACGCCGGTTTCGGTGCGCAGGTGGCCAAAGGCGTAGTCGCCTTCGATCTTGATGGTGGCGCTCTTGATGCCCGCCACTTCCCCCGGCGTTTCGTCTTCCAGCGTGGCCGTAAAGCCCTTGCGTTCGGCGTACTTCAGGTACTGGCGCAGCAACATGCCGGCCCAGTCGCAGGCCTCGGTGCCACCCGCGCCGGCCTGGATGTCGACAAAGCAGTTCAGCGGGTCGGCGCTGTTGCTGAACATGCGGCGGAACTCGAGCTGTTCCACGGTCAGGCGCAGCGCCTGCGCTTCGGCGTCAATCGTGCGCACTGCGGCTTCGTCGCCGTCGGCCTTGCTCATCTCGAAAAGTTCACCGTTGTCGGACAAGTTGCTGGCCAGATGGTCGATGGTGCCGACCACGGTTTCCAGCAACTTCTTTTCGCGCCCCAGTTCCTGTGCGCGCTTGGGGTCATTCCAGACTGCGGGGTTTTCCAGTGCGGCGTTGACCTCGTTCAGTCGCAGGGCTTTGCGGTCGTAGTCAAAGATACCCCCGGAGGTCTGCGGTGCGCTTCGTCAGGTCGACGAGGCGATTGCCGATGGCATTGATGTGTTCGACGTCCAT
>JAYSYB010000444.1:0-4096 GCA_043716775.1 Rubrivivax sp. | reverse complement strand
GACGATTCACTACCAGATGGGTGGCATCCCCACCAACATTCACGGCCAGGTTGTGGCGCCCAGGGACGGCAACCCGAGCGCGGTCGTGAATGGCTTCTACGCGGTGGGCGAATGCTCTTGTGTCAGCGTGCACGGCGCCAACCGACTGGGCACAAATTCGCTGCTCGACCTGTTGGTGTTTGGCCGCGCGGCGGGCAACCACATCGTCGACAGTGGCCTGAAGGCGCAGGCGCACAAACCGCTGCCCGGCGACGCAGCCGACGTGTCGCTGGCGCGCCTAGCGCGGCTGGACGGCAACAGCACCGGCGAATACGCGCAAGACGTGGCCAATGACCTCCGCGCCGCCATGCAGATGCACGCTGGCGTCTTCCGCACCCAGGCCACGCTGGACGCTGGTGTGGCCAAGGTGGGGCAGATCGCAGAGCGCGTGAAGAACATCGCGCTGAAAGACAAGAGCCGTGTCTTCAACACCGCCCGCATCGAAGCACTGGAAGTCGAGAACCTGATCGAATCGGCGCGCGCCACCATCGTCTCAGCGGCAGCCCGTCGCGAAAGCCGTGGCGCCCACAGCGTGGACGACTACCCCGACACCCCCGAATTTCCTAACGGCCGCAACGACCCGGTGTGGATGAAACACACACTCTGGTATTCAGAAGGCGACCGGCTCGACTACAAGCCGGTGCAGCTGAAACCGCTGACGGTGGAATCGGTCCCCCCGAAGGTTCGTACCTTCTGACGAGGCAGTAACTTCATGACGCTACGCACTTTCCAGATCTACCGCTACGACCCCGACACCGACGAGAAGCCGCGCATGCAGACGTTGCAGGTGGAGCTTGACGGCCACGAACGCATGCTGCTGGACGCGCTGAACAAGCTGAAGGCCGTGGACCCCACGCTCAGCTTCCGCCGCAGCTGCCGAGAAGGTGTGTGCGGGTCGGATGCGATGAACATCAACGGCAAGAATGGCCTGGCCTGCCTGACGAACATGCTGACGTTGCCAGGCACGATCGTCTTGAAGCCTCTGCCGGGGCTGCCCGTGATCCGCGACCTGATCGTGGACATGACGCTTTTCTTCAAGCAATACAACAGCATCAAGCCCTACCTGGTCAACGACACGCAGCCGCCCGAGAAGGAACGCCTGCAGTCGCCCGAAGAGCGCGACGAACTCAACGGCTTGTACGAGTGCATCCTGTGCGCCAGCTGCTCCACCGCCTGCCCCAGCTTCTGGTGGAACCCCGACAAGTTCGTCGGCCCGGCGGGTCTGCTGCAGGCCTACCGATTTATCGCCGACAGCCGCGACCACGACACTGGCGCTCGCCTGGACAACCTCGAAGACCCGTACCGCCTCTTCCGCTGCCACACCATCATGAACTGCGTGGACGTGTGCCCGAAGGGTCTGAACCCGACCAAGGCCATCGGCAAGATCAAAGAGTTGATGGTCAGGCGCGCCGTATGAACGACAGGCTCGATGAAAGGGGCTTGAGCAAGCTGCGCTGGCGCTGCCGCCGCGGCTTGCTGGAGAACGACCTCTACATCGAGCGCTTCTTTCGCCACCACGAGGAGACGATCACGAACAGGCAGGCCGCGGGGCTCTTGACCCTGATGGACCTGGCCGACAACGACCTGCTTGACCTGCTGCTGGCGCGGACCCAGTTGCAGGGTGAGGTCGATACCGCAGAAGTCCGCGAGGTGCTGGCGTTGATGAGAAATGCACCCTTGGCGCCTGTCGGCGCTGCACGCCAGCAACCCGTGCCTCAAATCTGAAGAAAGACCCGTGACATGACCCCTTCCGACGTGAAAGCCACGCTCTCGTTCAGCGACGGCAGCCCCACCATGGACCTGCCGATCTACAAGGGCAGCATCGGGCCCGATGTGATCGACATCCGCAAGCTCTACGCCCAAACCGGCAAGTTCACATACGACCCCGGGTTCCTGAGCACAGCCGCCTGCAACAGCACCATCACCTACATCGACGGTGACAAGGGCGAGTTGCTGTACCGCGGTTACCCCATCGAACAGCTGGCGCAGAACTGCGACTTCCTGGAAACCTGCTACCTGCTGCTGAAGGGCGAGCTGCCCAATGTCGAGCAGAAGCACGACTTCGTGAAACTGGTCAGCAACCACACGATGGTCAACGAGCAGATGCAGTTTTTTCTGCGCGGCTTCAGGCGTGACGCGCACCCGATGGCGGTGATGACGGGCCTGGTGGGCGCGCTGTCGGCCTTCTATCACGACAGTACCGACATCACGAATCCGCAGCACCGCGAGATCTCCGCTATTCGCCTGATCGCGAAGATGCCCACGCTGGTGTCGATGGCCTACAAATACGGCATCGGTCAGCCCTTCATGTACCCGAAGAACAAGCTGTCGTATTCGGCCAACTTCATGCACATGATGTTTGCCACGCCTTGCGAAGACTACGAGCCCAACCCGGTGCTGGTACGCGCGATCGACCGCATCTTCATCCTGCATGCAGACCACGAACAGAACGCGTCCACGTCAACTGTGCGCCTGTGCGGATCGTCGGGCACCAACCCCTTTGCGGCCATCGCTGCCGGTGTGGCCTGCCTCTGGGGCCCCGCGCACGGCGGCGCCAACGAAGCAGCACTCAACATGCTGGGCGACATTCAGCGCAATGGCGGCGTCGAGAAGATCGGTGATTTCATCAAGGCGGTGAAGGACAAGAATTCGAACGTCAAGCTCATGGGATTTGGCCACCGCGTCTACAAGAACTACGACCCGCGTGCGAAGCTGATGCGTGAAACCTGCCACGAGGTGCTGACCGCCACCGGTCTGCACGATGACCCGCTGTTCAAGCTGGCGATGGCGCTGGAGAAGATCGCGCTAGAAGACGACTATTTCGTGTCGCGCAAGCTCTACCCGAACGTTGATTTCTATTCCGGCATCGTGCAGCGCGCGCTGGGCATCCCGGTGAGCCTGTTCACGGCCATCTTTGCCCTGGCGCGCACGGTGGGCTGGATTGCGCAGCTCAACGAAATGATCGGTGACCCCGAATACAAGATCGGCCGCCCGCGGCAGCTCTTTGTGGGATCGCCCGCACGCGACGTGCAGCCGATCACAGCGCGCTAAAGCGCGGCGATCCCGGCCTCGGCGGGGGGCGGGCCACGAGTTCGATGGGTTCGGCAGCGTCGGGAGCGCCCGCGTTCAGCGCATCGTCGTCAACCTTGGACAGCTGCCCGCGCACGGGGAACGGATGTCCATTTGCAGGTGGCGGTAGCGGATCGATACGCTGATGCTGGATTGCGACTGCAGGTGCAGACAGTGGCCGATGTCCATGTTGCCGACGCCCGTGCCGTTGATGACGGCGTTGCTGCAATGCACCGTGCCTTTGATGCAGCCTTTTTCCGACAGCACCAAAAGCGCCAGCGGCTGGCCCTTCACGGCGCGGCCGATCAGATTGCCGCTGACGCGGCCGTCGATGCGGATGCCGCTGGAGAAATAGACGTCGCCCGTGATGTGCAGGTCTTCGGCGATCTGGCTCGTGAGCTTGTGGGCCTGGATGGACGGGCGCTTTTCGCTGTTCTTTTCGCTGTTCTTTTCGGTGCTCTTTTCGCCGTCCTTTTCGCCGTCCTTTTCGCGTCTCGCAAACATGGGCTGCTCAGCGTTTGCCGTTGACGGCATTGCGAAAGAAGGTTACCTCTTGCAGGCAGGCCTGCAGGTTCTGGTGGACGGTGTCGATCTGGCGTTCCAGTTTCAGGCTGCGCGCCTGGGCCACGCGCAGCTGCAGCCGTGCGGTCGTCAAGTCTTGTTCCAACGGCCGCAGGTCGTTCACGGTGCTGTTCGGCAATGCGGGTTGGGGCTGCCAGGCGCCAGTGTGGTGGTATTACCAGGCGAGGCTGGTGGCCGCACCGGCCAGCAGCGCCCAGCGCCACATCAACATGCTGCGGCGCCGTTCAATTTCCCGCTTGCTCTGCCAGGTACTGGTGCGGGTTCGTCGCCTCGCCGCGCTTCAACACCTCGAAGTGCAGGTCCGGGCCGGTGGGCCGTCCGCTGCTACCCAGCGCCGCAATGCGATGGCCTGGCGTGACGACATCGCCCGTCTTCACATGCAGCTCTGAGGCGTGGGCTTAGCGGG
>JAYSYB010000443.1:0-4120 GCA_043716775.1 Rubrivivax sp. | reverse complement strand
GCCCAGCGGGCTGACAAGGCGCGCGCGCAAGGCTTCGGGCCAGCGCGACGCCAGCGCTTCACCGACGCTGCCGCGCATCACCACGGGCAGGGGCTCTGCGGCGCCGGCCTGCAGCGCAGGCACCAGGCGGGCCAGTTCGTCGGCCGCTGCCTGCAGCAGACCCCGGGCTTGCACATCACCGCGCTCGGCAGCCACAAACACCAGCGGCGCCAGTTGGGCGTAGCTGTGCTGGCCGGCGCGTGCGCACCAGGCCTGCACGGCCTGGGTGTCGGGGCCGGCCAGGGCCAGCACCGACGCGCTCAGCAGGCCCGCTGGCGCGCGCCCATCCAGCACGGCCTGCGCATGCTGCATGGCGCGCAGGCCGAGCCACGCGCCGCTGCCCTCGTCACCCGCCGGGAAGCCCCAGCCGCCCGCCAGGCGCACGCGGCCGTCGGCATAACGCGCAGCGGCCACGCTGCCCGTGCCGGCAGCCACCACCAGGCCGGGCCGGCCACCATGCGCACCCAAGAGCTGGGTCACGGCGTCGGTGTCCAGCACGCAGAGTGCGAAACCGGGGTCGGCGGCAAGAAAAGCGCTGCGCTGATTGGCCGCGCGCGCCCCGGCTAGCCCCAGGCCCAGCGCCACCACGCCGCGCGCCGCTGCCGGCAAACCCGCAGCCGCAAAAGCCTGGGCCAAGGCCTGTTCAACATGGCGCCAGGCCTGCGCCACCCCTTGCCCCAGGCCCGAAGGCCCGGCGCTGCCTTCACCCAGCGTGTGGCCTTGCAGGTCCTGCAGGCGCACGCGGGTGCCGCTGCCACCGCCGTCCACGCCCGCCAGGTAGCGCAAGCGCGGGACAGCCAGCGGGGCTTGGGTCGGCGTGGAGGCGGGAGGCGAAGTCACAGATGCATATCGGCAGATTTAATACCAGGGCATCACCATGCATGCCGGCGCGTGAATACGCCAAAGGCTTGCAACCCTGCCAGGGTTCACGAAGAACAAATTACCCAACCGTAAAAGCCCGGCAGACCTGACGGGCCTGACGTGCTCTCAGACTAGGGCCCGGGTAGATCATCGGTTGATGACCAGCGCCGCCGCAGTCGCAGCGGGCAGCAGGGGCTTCAGCCTGACCGACCGCTCAGAACGGAATGTCGTCATCCATGTCATCAAAGCCGGTGCTTGATTTGGCTGGCGCGCGGGGTGCCGGGGCGGCGGCATTGCGGGCCACCGGGGCGCTGCGGGACGAAGAAGCCTGGGACGAGCCCATCTCGTCGCTGCTGCCACCGCCACCGCCGCCTTCGCGGCTGCCCAGCATCGTCATCTCTTGCGCGATGATTTCAGTGCTGTATTTCTCGACGCCTTCCTTGTCGGTCCACTTGCGGGTCTGCAGGCGGCCTTCGATGTAGACCGACTTGCCTTTCTTCAGGTATTCGCCTGCGATTTCGGCCAAGCGGTCGAACATCACCACGCGGTGCCATTCGGTCTGCTCTTGTTTTTCGCCACTGGTCTTGTCTTTCGACACCCGGCTGGTGGCCACCGTGATGTTGCAAATGGCCGAGCCACTGGGGGCGTAACGAATCTCGGGGTCTTTGCCGAGGTTGCCGATGAGGATGACTTTGTTGACTGAGGCCATGGCTGCTCCCGGGGGCGGGTTGGGGTGGGTGGAGGTGGGTTGGTGGGCCGATTATTGCGCGCCACCCTGCCAGCGCCACCTTCTTGCGGGGGCGTTCTGCCGGGCGACCCCGGCGGGGTGCACCCGTCTTTGCAACTGTCTGTGGGCCCGTCTGTGGGGCCATCTGTGGGCCCGTCCGTTGACCCATCGGTGGGCGGTGTTCGGACCTCGCTGAAGTCAAAGCCGCGTGGCCCTCGCGTAGCATCCCACCCAACCATGGCTGCTGTGCTTACGAAGACCCTTTCCTCCACCCCTGCGCAGGTGCTGCATGAAGTCTTTGGCTACGCACAATTCCGCGGCGCGCAGGCCGACATCGTGCAGCACGTGGTGGCCGGCGGCGACGCGCTGGTGTTGATGCCCACTGGCGGGGGAAAAAGCCTGTGCTACCAGGTGCCGGCCATCGTGCGCCACCGCGCCGGGCAGGGTGTGGCAGTCGTGGTAAGTCCACTCATCGCGTTGATGCACGACCAGGTCGGCGCGCTGCACGAAGCCGGTGTCAACGCAGCGTTCCTGAACAGCACGCTCGACGCCAACGAGACCCGCCATGTCGAACGCGAACTGCTGGCTGGCCGCCTGACGCTGCTGTACGCGGCGCCAGAACGCATCCTGACGCCGCGCTTCATGGGCATGCTGGCGTCGCTGAAAGAGCGCGGTCTGCTGAGCCTCTTTGCCATCGACGAAGCGCACTGCGTCAGCCAGTGGGGGCACGACTTCCGCGAGGAATACCTGGGCCTGAGTGCCCTGCACGAACAGTTCCCCGGCGTGCCGCGCGTGGCGCTGACGGCCACTGCCGACGACCACACGCGCGCCGACATCATTCAGCGCCTGCAGCTGGAAGAGGCGCGCCTCTTCGTGGCCAGCTTCGACCGGCCGAACATCCGCTACACCATCGTCGAGAAAGACGAGCCGAAGAAACAGCTGCTTCGCTTCTTGCGCGACGAACATGAAGACGACGCCGGCATCGTTTATTGCCAAAGCCGAAAGAAGGTCGAAGAGACCGCCGCCTGGCTGGCCGCCGAAGGCCTGACCGCACTGCCGTACCACGCCGGCCTGGATGCCGACGTGCGCCGCCGCCACCAGGACCGCTTCCTGCGCGAAGAGAGTGTGGTGATGGTGGCCACCATCGCATTCGGCATGGGCATCGACAAACCCGACGTGCGTTTTGTCGCCCACCTGGACCTGCCCAAGAACATCGAAAGTTACTACCAGGAAACCGGCCGCGCCGGCCGCGACGGCTTGCCCGCCGACGCCTGGATGACCTATGGCCTGGCGGACGTGGTGAACCAGCGCCGCATGATCGACGAAAGCGAAGCCGGTGAAGATTTCAAGCGCCTGCAGCGCAAGAAACTCGACGCGCTACTGGCGCTGTGCGAAGCGCATGACTGCCGACGTGTGCGGCTGCTGGGTTACTTTGGTCAGGACAGCCAACCCTGCGGAAACTGCGACAGCTGCATCAACGCCCCGGCGACGTGGGACGCGACCGAGGCCGCGCGCAAGGCGCTCAGCGGCATCTACCGTTTCCGCCAAGCGGGCGGCCAGCGCTACGGCGCCGGCCATCTGATTGACGTGCTGCGCGGCAAGGTCACCGACAAGGTCACGCAGCATGGGCATGAACGCCTGTCCACCTTTGGCATCGGCGCCGAAGTGACCGACGCGCAATGGCGTCTGGTGCTGCGCCAGTTGATTGCCATGGGCCACGTGCAAGCCGAAGGCGAATACGGCACCTTGATGTTGTGCGACAGCGCGCGCGAGGTGCTGCGTGGCGAGGTGCCGGTCTGGCTGCGCGTGCCGGCTGACCCGCGGCCACGGGCGCGGGCGGTGCGTGAACGCGCGGTACGCAGCAGCGGTGGTGGCGGCAGCAGCGCCGCCGGCAAACCCCCGCCGCTGCCGCTGGACAACCTGGCTACGCAGCGCTTCATGGCCCTGAAAGCCTGGCGCGCGGAGGTTGCCCGTGAACACAACCTGCCCGCGTACGTCGTCTTCCACGACGCCACGCTGGCCGAGATGGCGCGTGAATTCCCGACGACGCTAGACGCGCTGGCGGGCATCAGCGGCGTCGGGTCGAAGAAGCTGGAAGCCTACGGGCAGGAACTGCTGCGGGTGCTGGAAGCGGCCGGGTAGAACGCCAGGTTGACGCGGGGCGAACTGTCGCAACGCCGGCCTTGATAGGTGCGCTGCTGGGGCGCAGGGCTTTCGCGCAGTCCTGGAGCCAGGACGACAGACACTGCTTCGTTATCATGGTCGGTTGCCCAAACCTTCCATGAAACAGCCCTCGCCTACCCCACCCGAAGCCCCCGCTGCCTTGACCCCGCGCGAGTTACCGCGCGAGTTACTGCGCGAGTCCCCGGGTGAGGCGCGCGCGCTCAAGGTGCGGGGCGCCCGCACCCACAACCTGAAGAACATCGACCTCGACATCCCCAAGCATGCGCTGGTGGTGATCACGGGCCTGTCGGGTTCTGGCAAGAGCAGCCT
>JAYSYB010000442.1:0-4122 GCA_043716775.1 Rubrivivax sp. | reverse complement strand
TTGTCGCCGCTGAAGGTGACGATGTTGGCGCCGGCGGCGATGGACTGCGCGGGTGTCGGCTCGGGCGGCAGCCCCCAGCGGGCCAAGTCCACGAGCGTGCCCGAACCCAGGTCTTCGACAAAGGGCAAGCCGTGGGCCCGGCACAGCGCGGCCAGTTCGGCTACTGGCACGCTGGCTGTGAAGCCCTGGATCGCGTAGTTGCTGGCGTGCACCTTCATCACCAGGGCGGTCTGCGGCCCTATGGCTTCTTCAAAGTCGCTCAGGTGCGTGCGGTTGGTGGTGCCGACCTCCACCAGTCGCGCGCCGGCCCGACGCATGATGTCGGGGATGCGGAAGGCACCGCCAATCTCGATCAACTCGCCGCGCGAGACTGGCACCTGCCGGCGGTCGGCCAACGCGGCCAGCACCAGCAGCACGGCGGCGGCGTTGTTGTTGACAACAGTGGCAGCCTCGGCGCCGGTCAGTTCCTTGAGCAGGCTTTCGAGATGGTCGTCACGGTCACCGCGTGCGCCGCCGGCCAGGTCGTACTCCACATTGGAAGCGCCGCGCATCACCGCCACCACGGCATCGATGGCCTCGGGCGCCATCACCGCGCGGCCCAGGTTGGTGTGCAGGACGGTGCCTGTGAGGTTGAAGACCGGGCGCAGGGACGAGGCCGCTTGCTGGTCCAGCGTGGTGTGGCAATGGCTTTCAAAGGCCGACACGTCGAAGGCCTGTGGTGGCGTCTGCCCGCGCCAGTTTTCAAGTGCACTGCGCGCCACCTTCAGCACGGCCGCGCGCCCGTGCTGCTCAAGCATGGACACGAGGGCTGCGCGGTCGAGCAGTTTGTCGAGAGCGGGGGGGTGCGGGGCGGCAGTGGTCACGGCTGGGTAGCAAGAGGGCGGCGGGTGGGGCAGGTCGGTGCAGTCCTGGAATGGCGGAAGAGGGTGGGAGTCGAACCCACCTGGGGCCGCAGGGCAGCCCCACCCGGTTTTGCAGACCGGACGCCCCACCGGGGGACGATCCTCCTCCAAGTTGTGCGAGTCGGTCAGCCCTGCAACACCTTGCGCGGGTCGCGGCGGAAGTGGCGCCCGACTTCGTCGCGTTTGGTCAGTCCGATCTCGTCAAAGTACTCTACCAGGGGCATCGACAGGTGCCGGCTGATGCCCGTGGATTCGCGCAGCGCCTTGACGTTCAGGCGTTTGTTCGGATCGGCTTCGGCCAGCGCGAAGGCGCGTGTGGCCAAGTCCAGCAAATGCGGGGTCTGGATGAAATACTCAGCGCCTACAGGGTGCACGGCCCCCATACGCTGAAGACGCTGCATCAGCCGCAGCACCTGGTCCTTTCGCAGCGTGCGGTCGCGCAGCAGCATGTCGCTGAAACGTGGGGGATGGATGCCGCCTTCATCCAGCAAGGGTTTGAGCTTTTCCCACATCACCTTGTCGGCACCTTGCAGCGACGCGTCGTGCGTGGGCAGCGCATGGTGCGCGCCGCTGCGCTTGAGCGCCGAATCCTTCACCAGCTGGCGCAATAGCAGCGCAAACAGGGCGCCAGCCGGTTTGTCGCGCACGGCGCGCTGCAACTGTTCCTGCGTCAGCCCCGGGCTGTCGGGCTGCTTGCGGTGGAAGGCCGTGAGATGGTTGGTCAGCGCGGCTGCATAACTTTCAATCTGCCCGGGTGCGAACAGCAGCCTGCGGTCGCCCTCACTGAGGCTGCGGTGGGGCACGGCTGTCCATAGCAACTGACTTTCAGTGGCGCCCAGGTTCCACTGCATGGCGAAGGACTGCGCGTCAACGCCGGTGGCAGGTTTCAGCGCCAGCAAGGCCGCCAGCGCTTCTGCAGCGGTGGCCTGGTCCATGGCTTCCAGCGCAGCCAGGCGTTGGCTGCGCCGCCGCCGCGTGACGGGCGGGAAGGCGTCGGTGACGACGCCACCCCCCAGCGTGCGCAGCGCGGACTGGTCGCGCAGGATGAAGCGGTCGCCATGCAAAGCACCGATCGCACGGTCCAGCTCAAGCTGGACCCAAGCCTGGCCGCCGGGCAAGAGCGGCTGGCCTTCCAACAAAGCCACCCGTGCGCCCACGTCTTCGGCACCCAGGTGCAGGTGCACTGGCGTCCAGTGCGCCAGCGACTTGGCTTCGCTGGCCAACAGCTGCAGCCGCGCGTCGAAGCGCTGCGTTGGGGCATGCAGGGGTTCTGCCAGCACCCAGTCGCCGCGGCGCAGGTCCGCCTTGTCCACGCCGGCCAGGTTCAGCGCCAGGCGTTGCCCGGCCTGGCCCGCGGAGGAAGGCCGGTTCTGGGCGTGGATGGCGCGCACGCGCACTTCCAGGCCGCGCGGCGACAGCGTCAGCTTGTCGCCCACTGCGACCTGGCCCGACACGGCCGTGCCTGTGACCACGGTGCCGATGCCCGCCAGCGTGAAGCTGCGGTCCACCGCCAGCCGGAAGTGCCCCTGCTGGCGCCGAGTGGGCACCGGCCTGCGTGCGCGGGCCAGGTGGTCGGCCAGTTCGGCAATGCCTTGGCCCGTGATCGAAGAGACTTCCAGCACGGGCACTTCGGCCAGCGCGCTGCCTTGCAGCAGCGCACGGATTTCGGCCTTGGCTTCGCCCAAACGTTGGTCGGATGCGAGGTCGCATTTGGTCAGCACGACCAGCCCACTGCGCAGGCCGAGCAAGTGCAGGATGGCCAGATGCTCCCGTGTTTGCGGCATCGGGCCGTCGTCGGCCGCAATCACCAACATCACGTGGTCGATGCTGGTGGCGCCGGCAAGCATGTTGCGAACGAGCTTTTCGTGCCCCGGCACATCGACGAAACCTAGCACGTCACCATCAGCCAAGGTCTGATAAGCGAAGCCCAGGTCAACGGTGATGCCGCGTTCCTTCTCTTCCTTCAGGCGATCGGCATCGACGCCGGTGAGCGCCTTGACCAGCGAGGTCTTCCCGTGATCGATGTGTCCAGCAGTTCCTATGATCACGGCGAGGGGCAGACGATGAGGTGATGGGTTGGCAGATGCAGGGTCGGTTGCGACAAGAGGTGAGCTGGCCGCGGCCTGGTGAACCGACTGTTGAGACCGGCTAGCGACTGGCTAGCGACCGGCTCTCCCGACCTGCACTCACTTTTCGCAGCGCCCGATTATCAACGTCCGCAGTGTGCCTGCGCGAGACGCCGGCTTGGTCGTGGGCGTTTCGCCGCTGGACGCGCGGTTCAGGAAAGAAGCTCCTCGCCCGCGACAGTTTGTCGCTAACGGCTAGGGTCAGTCCGCTTGTGTCGGGGTTCTCCTGCGGCGCTAATCCAGGGAGTGGTCATCAGACCATCAGGGCCTGAGTTGCGGGTCTCATCAACAGGAGCTCGACGTCATGAGCAAGTCCAATCTCTCTTCGGTCAGCCGGCGCACTGCGTTTGCCGGAGTGGGTGTCATGGGTGCCCTGGGCGCCTTGGTTGCCACCAGCGGTTTGCGCCAGGCAACCCAAATGCCGCCGCCTTCCGCTGCCGTCCAGCCCGAGCCCACAGGGGGCTATCAGCTCACCGCTCACGTCCAGCAGTACTACGCGTCGGCCCGGCTTTGAACGACCACCGGCCTGTGGCAAATCTCACCTTCAGCTGTTCCCAAGAGGAGTCTCTATGCTGTTAACGCAAAAGCCGACAGGGGGAGGGGCGACACCGTCGTCCCGCGCCATGGTCGGCGGCCTGGCCCGGGGTCTGTCCCGTGCCATACCCACGATGGACAGGCGCAAATTCTTGCGCCGCTCCGGTTTGGGGGTTGGGGTGGGTATCGCTGCATCCCAACTGACGCTTGTTCGCAAGGCCGATGCCGCCGATCCCGCAGCAACGGCCGCTGCCGGCGGCGCCAAGGTGGAGGTCAAGCGCACGGTCTGCACGCATTGCTCGGTGGGATGCGCGATCGACGCCGTGGTTGAAAACGGCATCTGGGTGCGGCAAGAGCCGGTGTTCGATTCGCCCATCAACCTGGGCGCGCATTGCGCCAAAGGTGCGGCGGTGCGCGACAACGCGCGCGGCGAATACCGGCTGAAGTACCCGATGAAGCTTGTGGGTGGCAAGTACGAGCGCATCAGCTGGGACGTGGCGCTGAACGAAATCAGCGCCAAGATGTTGGAGCTGCGCAAGGAAAGCGGGCCCGACAGCATC
>JAYSYB010000441.1:0-4151 GCA_043716775.1 Rubrivivax sp. | reverse complement strand
GTCTTCGACCTTCGGGTGCTGCTGGAGCCGCGTTTGCTGGCGCAGTCCGCGCCGCTGCTGAGCGCCGCAGACCTTGCCGAAGTCTCCGCGCTGGGCGTCGAATTCACGGCCGCGGTCAACCGCCAAGACGTTGCGCAATGGGGGCAGTTGAACGCGCGCTACCACCTGGCGCTGTACCGCCACGCGCGCCAGCCGCGCACGCTGGCCATCGTGACGGCGCTGCTGCAAACCAGTGACCGCTTCACGCGCCTGCAGATGAACCGCGCATCCGCCTTCACGCGCGCCGAAAGCGAACACCGCAAATTGCTGCGCCTGTGCCAGGACGGCAAGGTGGCGCAGGCCTGCGACTGCCTGGTGGCGCACATTGAAAAGGTGCGACAGGATCTGCACACCTTGCTCAAGCGCACGGCGCGCGCCGCTTCGGCCGCAGCCGCCGCGCCCAAGATTCTTCCGCCCCCCAAACCACGTCAGCGTCGCTCATGAACCAGTCCACCCCATTGCCATCAGGCACGCGAATCATCGATTCCCACACCGGCGGCGAGCCCACGCGAGTCGTCGTCAGCGGTGGGCCCGATCTGGGCAGTGGCAGCATGGCAGAACGCTTGCAGCGCTTTCGCGAAGGGCACGACCGCTGGCGCCGCGCGCTCGTGACCGAACCGCGTGGCAACGACGTGATCGTGGGCGCGCTGCTGTGCACGCCCCTGGATGCGGTCAACGCCTGCGGGGTGATCTACTTCAACAACGTCGGCTTCATCGGCATGTGCGGCCACGGCACCATCGGCCTCGTGGCCACGCTGGCGTTTCTGGGCCGGCTGAAGACTGGCACGCATGGCATCGAAACGCCGGTGGGCGTGGTGCAAGCCACGCTGCATGAAGACGGCAGCGTCAGCGTCGCCAACGTGCCGGCCTACCGCCATGCCCACCATGTGGCGGTTCAAGTGCCTGGCGTGGGCCTGCTGCACGGCGACGTGGCCTGGGGTGGCAACTGGTTCTTTCTGTGTCACGACCACGGCCTGGCGCTGCTGTCGGCGAACATCGCTGCACTCACGTCCCGTGCCGACGCGGTCCGTCAGGCATTGACCGCGCTGGGTGTGACGGGCGCGGGCGGCGCGGAGATCGACCACATCGAACTGCTGGGCCCGGCGCACGACGCGTCGCATGACCCAGCACGGTCAGGCCGCAGCTTTGTGCTTTGCCCCGGCGGTGCCTACGACCGGTCGCCCTGCGGCACCGGCACCAGCGCCAAGCTGGCCTGCCTGGCGGCCGATGGCGCACTGGCACCGGGGCAGCTTTGGCACCAGGAAAGTGTGATTGGCAGCGTGTTCGCGGCGCACTATGAACTGCCGCCCGCAGGGCAGCCCGGCATCCTGCCCACGATCCACGGCCGCGCGCATGTGACGCTGGACGCGACGGTGGTCTTCGATCCCGCAGACCCCTTCATTTGGGGCCTGGCTTGATGGACAACGCGGCGCCGCCGCCGCTGGCCGCGCACGAGACGAACGCAGACTGCGTGGTGGTCGGCGCCGGCATCGTTGGCCTGGCGATTGCACTGCGCCTGCGCCAGGCCGGCCACGACGTGCTGCTGATCGACCGTCAGGGCGTGGCCGCAGAAGCCAGCCGCGGCAACGCCGGTGCGCTGGCCTACAGCGATATCCTGCCACTGGCCTCACCCGGCATCATCCGCCAGGCGCCACGCTGGTTGCTGAACCCGCTGGGGCCGTTGACCATTCCGCCGGCCTACCTGCCACGCATCGCGCCCTGGCTGTGGCACTTCTGGCGTGCCAGCCAACCGCGCCACGTGGCGGCCAGCACACGCGCGCAGGTGGCGTTGATGGAGTTGGCCGTGCAGGCCATGCCGCGCCTGCTGCAATCGGTGAATGCGCAAGAGCAGCTGCACAGCGACGGCAACCTGCAGCTCTATGAGAGCCACGCCGAATGGCAGGCGTCCCTGGCCGGCTGGCAGGTGCGTGCCGAGCACGGCATCGCCTTCGAACATCTGCAAGGTGCGCAGGCCATAGCCGCAATGCAGCCCGGCTTGTCGCCCGCTTTCTTGGCAGCCACTTTCGTGCCCGGCTGGCAACGCATCGACGACCCTCATCGGCTGTGCGACCAAGTAGCTGCAGCCTTCGTTCACGCCGGCGGGCGCCTGCGCCGTGCGCAGGCGCAGGCACTGCAGCCGTCGGCCAGCGGTGTGGCGGTGCTGCTGCAAGACGCACAGCGGCTGCAAGCCCGGCAGGTGGTGGTGGCTGCGGGTGCGTGGTCGCATTGGCTTGCGCAATCACTCGGCCATCGCATCCCGCTGGAAACCGAGCGCGGCTACAACAGCACGCTGCCGGCCGGTGCTTTCGATCTGCGGCGTCAACTCACCTTCGGCGGCCACGGCTTCGTCGTCACGCCCATTGCGGGCGGCGTGCGCGTGGGCGGCGCGGTGGAACTGGGCGGCCTGAAGGCGCCGCCCAACTACCGCCGCGCGCAGGCCCTGCTGGACAAGGCGCAGCGCTTCCTGCCCGGGCTGAAGGTGGCAGGCGGCACGCAGTGGATGGGCTTCAGGCCTTCGCTGCCCGATTCACTGCCGGTGATCGGGCCAGCACCTGACGAACCGCGTGTGCTGTACGCCTTCGGCCACGGCCACCTGGGCTTGACGCAGTCGGCAGCAACGGCAGAGCTGGTGGCCGCGTTCGCGGCAGGGCGCACGCCGGGGATTGATCTCACGCCCTTCAGCGCAGCCCGGTTCACCAACCTGAGCTTGAAACAGTCTTGCAGCAGCCGTTGAAAGCAAGGCTCAGGCGTTTTCGCCGTCGATGCGGATCCACGTTGTCTTCAGTTCCGTGTATTTGTCAAAGGCATGCAGGCTCTTGTCGCGCCCGTTGCCGCTTTGTTTGAAGCCGCCGAAGGGCACCGTGATGTCGTCTTCGTCGTACTGGTTGACGTGCACGGTGCCGGCGCGCAGCGCACGCGCCACGCGGTGGGCGCGGTTGATGTTGTCGCTCCACACACTAGCCTGCAGGCCATAGCTGCTGTTGTTGGCTAGTTGCACGGCCTCGGCTTCGGTCTTGAAGCGGATGATGGCCATCACCGGGCCGAAGATCTCTTCACGCGCGATCTTCATGCCGTTGCTGACCCCGTCGAAGACCGTGGGCTCGACGTAGCAGCCGCCTGTCTCTTGCATCACGCGGCGGCCCCCCGCTGCAAGGCGCGCGCCTTCGGCCTGGCCGGCTTCGATGTAGCCCATCACGGTCTTCAGCTGCGTGTCGTCCACCAGCGCGCCCATCACCGTGGCGGGGTCCAGCGGGTCGGCCGGTAGATAGCGGGGCACTTCTGCAGCGACTCGCGCGACGAATTCATCGGCGATGCTGGCGTGCACCAGCACGCGAGAAGGCGCGTTGCAGCTTTCGCCCTGGTTGAAGAACATGCTGCTGGCGACGGTCTTGGCGGCGCGCTCGACATCGCCGAAATCGTCGAAGACGAGGAATGCGCTCTTGCCGCCCAGTTCGTTGTAGACGCGTTTCAGGTTGCTGCGGCTGGCGTAGTCCAGCATGCGCCGCCCAGTGCGCGTGCTGCCAGTGAAGCCGATGGCATCGACGTCCATGTGCAGCGCCAGCGCTTCACCGGCCTCAGCCCCATAACCCGGCACGACGTTGAAGACTCCCGGCGGGATGCCGGCTTCCACCGCCAGGTCGGCAAGCCGCAGCGCGGTGAGCGGGCTCTTTTCGCTGGGTTTGAGCACCACCGAATTGCCGGCCGCCAACGCCGGCCCCAGCTTCCAGGCCGCCATGATCATCGGGTAGTTCCAGGGCACGATGGCGCCGATGACGCCCATCGCTTCACGCGTGATGAGCGCCAGCGCGTGGCGGCCCGTGGGCGCGATCTCGTCGTAAATCTTGTCCACCGCTTCGGCATACCAGGCGATGCAGCGCGCGGCGCTGGGCACGTCCACGCTCAGCGAATACTGGATCGGCTTGCCCATGTCCAGGGTTTCCAGCAGCGCCAGTTCGTCGCTGGCGGCCAGGATCTCGTCGGCAAAGCGCAGCAGCAGGCGCTTGCGCACAGCCGGCGGCTTGGCGGCCCAGCGGCCGTCGATGCGCAGCGCGGCAGCGCGTGCGGTCCAGTCGGGGGCGGTGGTGTTCATGACAGGCTTTTCATTGGCGTCG
>JAYSYB010000045.1:0-58986 GCA_043716775.1 Rubrivivax sp. | reverse complement strand
GTGTCCACGCCCAGCACCAGGCACGTGCCTGAAGGCCAAGGCTTTTCAAGCACGCCGCACCTCAGGCAACGGGCCAGCCAGACGGATGAGCCACCGGGCGACTGCCTTGCGCAGTGCATGGCGCCGGTGTTCAGTGAAGTGGCCGATGAGCGCAATCGACGCGGCCACGCAGGCCGTCACCAGCAGCCAAGGGCCAATGCTTGCCGGGTTGCCACGCCACACTGCGCCCCAGAAGAGAAAGAGCGGTTGGTGCAGAAGATAGAGTGTGAAGGTGTAGCCAGCCAGCAGCCGCACTGGCTTTTCAATTGCGCCAAGGGGCGCCGCAAGTTGTTCTGCAACGCGCAGCATGCCGGCGAAATTGGCAAACACCAGCACCCCGAGCAGGTAGTCGCTGACAAAAAATTTGGAGAAAGTCAGCTGCTTGTGCCATTCAAGCCCAATGACGCCCTTCAGCATGTCCGAGAGCCGGTCTTGAAGGTTCAGCGCGTGCATCAAGATGATCAACACCGTGGACCCCAGCACCAGCACCCACGACAGGGCCACCGACATCGTCCGCAACGCTTTCCAGCGGTAGAGCAACACGCCAGCGGCCCAGATCGGCGCCAGCACCATGATCTTGGGGCCTAGCAATATGGCTAGCGCAATGGCCGCAGCGGCGGCGATTCGCTGCGGCAGGAACATCACCAGACCAAACATCACGTAGTACCAGAACTCGTAAGTGATGGACCAGAAGGGCACGTTCGAGAAGGACGTGATCGACACGAACCAGAGTTCGTTGGCCATCGCCAGGCTGCCGCCGGTGCGAGCCAGGAACTGGTCGAAGGGGTAACCGCCATACGCTGCGGGCAGCAATTGGCGGCCCACCGCGTCCAGCAGCAGCGTTAGCACGACCGTGGGCACCACCACCGAATACACGCGCGACAGGCGGCTGGCGCTGTAGCTGACCCAGTCACGTTCCTTGCTGTCGGTAATGTGCGCGATGACAAAGCCCGACAGCACGAAGAAGACGATGACCGAACTGTGGCCATAGTTGCTCATGGGCAAGACATCACTCACCAGCCAGCGCTGGTTGGAGTGGTAGACGTAGACCAGGAATGCGGCAACGAACCGCACCAGGTCGAGGTAGATCGAAAACGCCCGGTTCACGTCGGGTTCCTTGCCGTCAAGGCAGGCGGCGCCAGGCCTGTTCGGCGTGGCGTCTGGCAGTTGCGCTCACGCTGCTCTTCGGTCTTGCCGTGGCGACCGGCTCGGTGTGCAGCGCGGCCGGATAGCTGCCTACTTTGAAGCGGTCGCCATGGCTGCCCAGAAAGGCGCAGAGCCGTTCGAAGCGGCTGACGACGATCATGTCCGGCTCGCTGCTGCCGGGCTTCAGCATCTCGAAGTTGTGCGACACGATGACGAAGTGCTGCCTGCCCTTGGCTTCAGCGTCAAGAAGCGCGCCGCGCATTTCCGCAAAGCTGCAGGCTCCCACCTGTGCCGGCCGCAGGCGGCCGAAGCCGTCTTGAAACACAGTGACCGGGTAGCTGGCTACGCCGCCCACGCGCGTGGCCACCGCGCCGCGGTCTGCGGCCGGAACGTCGGGGCCGCTTTCGGGCTCGACTTCGTTGAGGCTGCTGTCAATGTGAATGCCGTTGGCAAGCAAGGCGCCGTAGGTGGCGGCGTTGGCCGCGTAGCTGCCAGCTCTAAAGGCGCTGATGGTGCCGCGCGTTGCCGCCTGCAGAGTCTTCTTGCCAAAAGCAATGAGCGCCGTTTGTTCGGCCTGCGTGTACAGCGTGAGGTGCTGCCGTTTGCGGGCAACGTCGTCGATCAGCGGCGGGCGGATCTCGTCGGTCCACTCGGGGTGCAAGTGCAACTGCACGTCCTGACCGGCGGCTTCGATCATCTCGGTGATCTGGCGCAGGTAGTCTTGGCCAAAGCGGGCGGCAAACAGAGGCTCGACAAAGAACACACCGCGCAGACCGTGGCGCTGCAGAAGTTCCAGCGTCTTGGGCAAGGCGTAGCTGCCGTGTGCTGAACGGCCATGGACGTAGCGATCGAATGCGGCGGGAAAGCGCTGGTCCAGATGGGCCCAGCCGTTGCACCAGATTTCAACGTCGAAACTGAGGTGAACGTTCATGGCGCCGGTGCAGCAGGTGCCACGCGCGCAAAAGGCGCGCCGGCCTTGCTGCCGTCGTCGATGAGTTCGCGCACGGCTGATGCAATCAGCGCACAGCAGGTGGCGAAGTACGCAGCGCCGAGCGTGTGCGGGTCGTGCAGGTGCAAGCGGCGCGGGCGCGACCAGTGGCCCAGCAGGGCGATCGACTGCGGCGCGACGCCGCCCGCAATAAGGCGATGCACATGCCGCACTTCCATGGCCAGCAGCAGGTCACCAGGGAGCCGCTGGTAGTCCGTCAGGTTGGTGGCCTGGTGCCGCGAAAGGTCAAGTCCGTAACGCCTGGCTTCGATGACCGCCCGCTCGGTGGCCGGTGCACCAGTGGTGGTGGAAAGCCCCAGCGACACCGCATGCGCACCCATCGAGCGCGCAACCTCGGCGCCGAAAGGGCTGCGGTTGATGTTGCCCAGGCAGACGAAGACGAGACGCTGCACCGACAGGTTGGCGTCCGTGGTCCAAGGGTCCAGTCGGCCCAGAACGCCTTCGGCCTGTGCCAGCAGGAGTCTTGCAAAACCGCGTGGCGTGCCGTGGTTGGTTGCGAGGAGTTCGGTCAGTCGGTTCAGCATGTGTGGCCCATCATCCGGCTGCCAACTGACGCAGAAGGCGCGCACCGAACTTGAATCGGGTGCGATCCCAAGGCGTGAAGCGCGGCAGTTCCCACAGGCTGCTGGAGCGGTCTGCAGCACCCCATGCGGTGGACACCGCGGCCTGGAAACCCAGGTCGCGCACCATCGCAACGTTGTCCGGGTTGTAGTCTTCGGTGGGTTTGCCGTTGGGGTACGCAAACACGGTGGTCGGCGCGGCGATGATCGATTCGAGTTGACGTTTGCTGTCTACGATTTCGCGCCGGGCTTCGTCATTGGACATGCGTGCCAGGATGGGGTGCGACACGGTGTGCGGGCCCAGTTGCATGCCGGCGTTGTGCAGACCACGCACTTGCGCTGCAGTCATCATCAAGTCATCGGGCAGGCTGGTTTCGGCCTGGGCGACGAGCGCGTCCACCCGGCGCAGCCGCTCGGCCACGGGCAGGTACTTGATGGCGCGCAGGATTTCGCCGATGGCGCGCGTGCGCTCGGCGTTGGTGGTGGTGGGCAATACGGACAGTCCTGACGCTCCCAGCGCCGCCAAGTTCAGCTGCGGCTGCCGTGTGCGGCGCACGGCTTCGATGACGCTGTCGTTCCACATGCGACCACCATCCAGAAAGCCCGTGGCCACGAAGAAGGTCGCCGTCAACCCGTGCCGGCGCAGGATGGGCATGGCCACGTCGTGGTTGTCGGCATAGCCGTCGTCGAAGGTGATGGCCAACGCTCTGCTGGGCATGGTGCCTGCGGCCAGACGAGCACAGGCGTCGTGCAGCGGCAGCGTATTGAACCAACTGGCGACCCAACCGCAAATAGCGTCGAACTGACCGGCATCCACTTCCCCTGGGAACAAGGGATCAGGCTCTTTCAGCACACGATGAAAGATGAGGATCGACAGGCGACCGCGAGGCCCTGAAGGCGACAACGTTGTGAAGAGTGCGCGCAAAGGGCTCATCACTTTTGGCCCGCCTTCGCTACTGGTGTAGCCAGCCCAGGCAGCGTGCGCCAACCCGGGTTGTGAGCAGGCTCGGATTCCCAGCCGCGACTGAGCACCCACAGGCGAGCCAACACCACCATCATCATCACGTTGTAGGGCAGGTCAAAGTACGAAAGACTGAGAAAGGCGCCTCCAGCGCCGTAACCCACCAAAGAAACTTGGCACATGGCCCCGAGCGTGTCGCACCACTCTGCCTGCGGCGTGCCCCGCGACAGCGTGCGCAGGTTGCCTGCCATGAAGTACGTGCTGACAAAGATGCCCAAGAAGATAAACAGCCCAATGAAGCCGTGATTGCCCATGACCTGAAAGTAGATGCTGTGCGCGGCGTGCACATAGTCTGGGTAGGGAGAGAAACGCGCAAACAACTCGGGTCGCGCTGCATTGAAGCCCGCGCCGAAGACATGCGTCTTGGCGATGCCAAAGGCGTTCCACCACGCGCTGAAACGGCCAAGCGCAGAGCGGTCTTCTTGATACTCGCCAATGCTTGACATGCGGGCTTGCCAGCTCTCTGGCATGAAGGCCAACAACGAAATCGCAGCGGTCACAATGACCACGCCGCCCATCAGCCGACTGCGCCCACGCCACCACAACACGAGTGCCATCGCCGAGATCGCCAGCAGTGCGCCGCGAGAGTGAGTGCCCAGCGCGGCGGCTGCGCACAACAGCATCGTCAGCGTCATCAAGTGACGCCGCCAACCGGTTTGCAGTTGGAGTTGCAGGAAACGCAGCAGCGGGATCGTCATCACCAGTGACAACGCAAACTCGTTGTTGTCCTGAATAAAGCTGCCAGGTGGGCCCCAGACTCGGTATCCGCCACCCGTGATCACGGTAAAGATGCCGCCCTTCAGGCCCAGCAACGCCAGCGACCCAGCCGACACCCAGGCCAGTGCAAAGATGTGCTCCTTGGTGTGCAGCAACGCCAGCCCCACGACGACCATGAAGAAAATCTTCATGACCTTGTTCCATTGGGGATAGTCGGTTTCGGGGTTGATGCCCAGCAGCCAGGATGCGGTGATCCACACCATGAAGGCCAGCAACCATTTGACGGGCGTGCCCTTGACCGGCGAACTGCGGTCTTTGGTGGCAAATAGCCCGACCATCGTGCTGCCTGCCGCTATGGCGGCCAGTGGCATGTCGTACGCATAGCCGAAGGCATAGCGGTGGGGGTTCATGATGCTCAGCCACGTCCAGAGCATGATGCCGATCCACGGCCGGCGCAGTGCCGCCAGTGCACCCAGGATCACGATGGTGACGATCAGCAGGTCACGCATCGCCGCCTGCCTCCTTCAAGCCGACGCCGTGGCGACATGGCTGACGATGTAGCGAAACTTGCCCGACTTCTCTGGCGCAATGGCTTCGACCCGCTGCACGTCCACATCCACTTCCGCGCCCAACCGGCGTTTGAACCCGGCCACCACTGCGGCCGCGGCGCCGGCGTCGAAGCGCTCGTCGGCTACCACCTGCACGCTGGTGCGCTGGCGCGTGTGTTGCACCACCTTGAAGGCCTGCACACTGGCCAGGTCACGCAGGATGTAGATCAGCGCCAGGCCGTGCAGCACGGTGCCGTCGGCGGCCACCACGAAGTCGGTGGCGCGGCCCTGGATTTCTTTCAGCAGCGGCAGGCCGCGGCCACATTGGCAGGGCGCGGGGTCGCGCACGGCCACGTCGCCGGTGCGGTAGCGGATGAAGGGAAAGTCGCGCGTGGCCAAGTGGGTGGTGACGATTTCGCCGGCTTCACCGTCGGGCACCGGCTGGCCGTTGCTGCCGATGATTTCGACCACGATGTCTTCTGCTGTCAGGTGCATGCCGCCTTTGGGGCACTGGTGAGCGATGAAGCCCGCGTCGCGGCCGCCGTAGCCGTTGGCCACCGGGCAACCGAAGACGCGTGAGATGGTGTCGCGCTGGTCGTCGTACAGGCGTTCGCTGGTGACGAAGGCGACGCGAATGCCCAGGTCAGTCATGCCGATGCCCCGCTTTTCGGCGTGCTTGGCAATGTGCGACAGCGCCGACGGGTAGCCAAACAGCATGCGCGGTTTGCGCTGGCGGATGTCTTGCACAAAGCCGTCCAGCCGCGTGTCGCTCATCTCAAAAGCGGGCAGCAGGCTGGTGCGCAACAGCGCGTCGCGCACGCGGCGCACGCGGTCTTGTGCACCCAGTTCGATGGGTGACCCCCAGACCACGATTTCTGGGTCGCCGATGTCCACGCCCCACCAGCGGGTGGCGCGCCACTTGGCGGCCACGTCGTGGCTGACACGTTCCTTGCCGATGAAGAAGATCAGCGGCTCACCCGATGAGCCACCGGTGTTGAAGCGGGCCAGGCCCCGGGCCTGCGGGTGTTTCAGGGCTTCGGTGTGCTGGCGGATGGTGGCCTTGTCCAGCATCGGCAGGGCCTGCAGGTCGGACACGCGGGTGACGGCCTGCGGGTCAAACTTCAGCCGCGCGAAGATGTCGCGGTAATAGGGCACGGCGCGGCCGGCCTCGGTCAGCAGGGCGCGCAGGCGTTCGACCTGCAGGGCCTGGAGGCGGCCGGCGTCCCACCACTGCGACTTTTCCATCTGCCGGCGCACGGCCACGGTGCTGTGCGACTTGATGCGTTCGTGCAGCGGGAAGAGCAGGCCAGAAACGGCAGCGGTGTACAGGCTCATGGCGCTGCAGCCCCCGCCGATCTGCGGGCTACGGCGGCACCGTACACGGCAGCCCATTGCGGGGCCACGCGGTCCCAGGTGTAGCGCTGCACGTCCTGCAGGCCGGCGCGGGCCAGGCTTGTGGCCAGGGCTGCGTCGGTGATGACGCGCAACAGCGCGGCGGCCATGGCGGCGGGGTCGCGCGGCGGCACCAGCAGCGCGGTGACGCCGTCCTGCACGATGTGCGGCACCCCGCCCACGCGCGTGCTGACCACCGGCACGCCGCTGGCCAGCGCTTCAAGCACCGAGTTCGGCATGTTGTCCACCAGGCTCGGGTTCAGCGCCACGGTGCTTTGGCGCAGCAGCGCGGCCATCTCGTCACGGTCGAGCCGGCCGCAAAACGTCACCGCGCCGGCAATGCCCAGTTGCTGCGCCAGTTGCTGCAACTCAGCTGCTTGCGGGCCGGTGCCGGCGATCGTCATGCGCGCCTGCGGGCACTGCTGCAGCACTTGGGCAAAGGCGCGCAGCGCGGTGGCGTTGTCGTAGATGGGTTCGAGGTTGCGCGCCACCAGCACGTGCGGTGATGCGGCCGCGCCGGCTGCGGACTTGTCGGCAGGATGGAAGCGCGACAGGTCGATGATGTTGGGCACGACTTCGGTGGCCAGGCCCTGGCCGGCAAACACGGCTTGCAGAAAGCCCGACGGCACGATGATGCGCGCCGTCTGCTGCAGCGACCAACCCACCACGCGGCGGTTGCGGGCCAGGAAACCTTCGGCTTCGCCGCCGCGGTAGTTGACCACCACCGGCGTGCGACGCAGGCGCGCCACCCAGATGGCGGGCGCGGCAAAGAGGTGCCACGACCAGCCCGAGTTGGCCATGAGGTGCATCACGTCGCTGCGGCCCGTGGCCCGCCACAGTTGCACCAGGTAAGGCAGCAGTCGGAAGACGGCGCGTGCCAGCGGCACCTGCCCCACCCAGGCGGGCCGGTACGGTGCATTGGTCTGCACCAGCTGCACCTGGGCCTGGCGGCCGCCCAGCAGTTCAGCGAGCTGGCGTGTCTGGTTGGCCATGCCGCCGGCGGGCGGCGGCAGGGGGCCGATCAGGCCGACGCGCAAGCCGGCCAATGAACCTGTCGGCGCCATCACGCGGGGGTGGTTTGCACCAGCGCCTGGAAGGGCTGCTGGTAGCGCGCGACGGAAGCTTGCCAGTGGCGTTCAGATTCGACAAAGCGGCGGCCGGCTTGGCGCAATGCAGGCCAGGTGCCGCGCTGCGCCAGCAGCCCGGCCAGTTCACCAGACAGCGCCTCTGCGCTGCCGGCCTTGAAGAGCATGCCGGTTTCACCATGGCGGATGAGTTCGCGGTGGCCGCCGACGTCGCTGGCCACCAGCACGCGGCCCTGGGCCATGGCTTCCAGCGGTTTCAGCGGCGTGACCAGTTCAGTCAGGCGCATGGAATGGCGCGGGTAGGCCAGCACGTCCACCAGGTCGTAGTAGCGCTGCACGTCGGCATGCGGCACGCGGCCGGTGAACACCACCTTGTCGGTGATGCCCAGCGCTGCGGCCTGGCGTTTCAGCGCTTCGTCTTGCGGGCCACCGCCCACCAGCAGCAGGCGCACGTCGGCATGCTGCTGCAGCAGCAGGGGCAGTGCCGACAGCAGCAGGTCAAGCCCTTCATAGGCGTAGAACGACCCGATGAAGCCCACCACCGTGGCGCCGTCCAGTCCGAGCCGTGCCTTTAGCGCGGCGTCGGGCTGGCCGCCGGGGGTGAAGGAATCGATGTCCACCGCGTTGGGGATGACCGTGACCTTGTTGGCGGCAATGCCGCGGCCGACGATGTCGGCCCGCAAGCCTTCGCAGATGGTGAAGACATGCTGGGCCTGGCGCAGTGCATGGGTTTCAAGCCGACGGGTCAGGCGGTAACGCATGCTGCCTTCGTGGGTGGTGCCGTGGTCCACCGCGGCGTCTTCCCAGAAGGCGCGCACTTCATAGACCACTGGGATGCCCAGCTGGCGCCCCACGCGCAGCGCCGGTATGGCGTTGAGCACCGGCGAATGGGCGTGCAGCAGGTGCGGGCGAACGCGCTGTGCGACTTCAAGCAGGCGGGTCTGCGTGGCCTTCATCAGCGCCACTTCGGCCAGCCCAGGCAGGCGCGGGCCGGTGGGGTCGGGCGTGCGGAAGAAGGACAGGCCGTCCACCGTTTCTTCGGGGGCAGACGGCGCGGTGTGTTTGGGGCTGGTGAGGTGAAAGGTGTCCCAGCCCAGCTTGCGCTGTTCACGCAGGATGGCCGCCGTGCGGAAGGTGTAGCCGCTGTGCAGCGGGATCGAGTGATCCAGCACGTGAAGGATGCGCAGGCTCATGCAGGCAGCGCTTCTGCAACGTCCGGTTCGGCGTGGGGAACCTCGTCCACCACATTGCGCAAGAAGGCTTCAAACATCAGCAGCGTCCACAGCGGCGCGCTGTAGTCGCTGGCGCCGGACTGGTGCGCCTGCACCAGGTGCTGCAGGTAACCGCGGTTGAACCAGCCGGTCTGGGCCAGCCTGTCGCCCAGCACGGCGTCTTGCACACGCTGGCGCAGCGGGCCGCGAAACCACCGCGCCAGCGGCACCGAAAAGCCCATCTTGGGCCGGTACAGCACGTCGTGCGGGAGGTGCGGCTCCATCGCCTTCTTCAGCAGCCACTTGCCTTCCTGGCCGCGGATCTTCAGCGACGACGGCAGCGTGGCCTGCCATTCGATGAGTTCGTGGTCCATCAGCGGTTCACGCACTTCCAGCGAATGCGCCATCGACGCGCGGTCGACCTTGGTGTTGATGTCGCCCACCAGGTAGGTCTTCATGTCCAGGTACTGGATCAGCGCCAGCGGGTCTTCGGTGTCGGCGCGGCCGGCGTGGTGGTTGAACACCTGCTGCGCGTCGTAGCCGCCCAGCTGCAGTTTCAGCTGCGGGCTGAAGAGCTGGCTGCGCATGGGGCCGCGCAGGATGCTGACGGAATGAAAGTAGGCCTCGACCGACGTGCGCGCCATGCCTTCGAATGTGGTCTTGGCGCGGAAGACGCGCGGCGCCCAGTCGGCTTTGGGATAGACACGGCCCAGCATGCCAAACAACGGCCGGCGCATGCCAGACGGCAGCGCGCTGCGCAGCTTTTCTTCCATCAGGTGCATGCGGTAGCGGCGGTAGCCGCCAAACACCTCGTCGCCGCCGTCGCCCGACAGCGCCACCGTGACATGCTGGCGCGCCAACTGGCAGACGCGGTAGGTGGGGATGGCCGAGCTGTCGGCATAGGGTTCGTCGTACAGGCGGGCCAGGGTGTCGATGAGGTCGAAGTCGTCGCTCTTGACGACGTTCAGGCGGTGGTTGGTGCGGTAGCGGTCGGCCACCTTCTGCGCGAAGTCGCTCTCGTCGAAGGCCGGGTCGTCGAAGCCGATAGAGCAGGTGTTGACGGGCTCGTTCGACAAACCCGCCATGGCCTGCACCACGGCGCTGGAATCGACACCGCCGGACAGGAAGGCGCCGAGCGGTACCTCGGCAATCATGCGCAGGCGGACCGATTCGCGCAGCCGGTGCACGAGTTCTGCCTGCGCGTCTTCGGCGCTGATGGGGTTGGACAGCGTGAAGCGCACGTCCCAGTATTCAACCGGCTGCGGCAGGGGCTGGCCGCGGCGCACGGTAAGCGTGTGGCCGGGTGAGAGCTTCCTGGCCTGCTTGAAGATGGTGCGTGGCTCGGCCACGTAGCCCAGCGCAAAGTACTCTTCCACCGCCAGCGGGTCGAGTTCACGCCGCATGCCGCCGTGGGCCAGCAGCGACTTGAGTTCAGACCCGAAGAGCAGCGTGCCGTCGTCCAGGCAGGCGTAGTGCATGGGCTTGACGCCCAGGCGGTCGCGGGCCAGGAACAGCGTCTGCTGGTTGCGGTCCCACAGCGCAAAGGCAAACATGCCGCGAAAGCGTTTGACGCAGTCGGCACCCCACGATTCCCAGGCGTGAACGATGACTTCGGTGTCGCTCTTGGTGTGGAAGACGTGGCCCAGCCCCTGCAACTCTGGAATCAATTCCTGGTAGTTGTAGATCTCGCCGTTGAAGACAACGACCACCGAACCGTCTTCGTTGAACAGCGGCTGCTGGCCTGTGGCGATGTCGATGATGGACAGGCGACGGTGGCCGAGGCCTACACCGGCTTCGATGTGCAGGCTGCCTTCATCGGGGCCGCGGTGGTGCTGCGAGTTGTTCATCCGCTGCAGCACCGCGCGGTCCACGGGGCGCGCCGAACGCGTGTCGATGAAGCCGGTGATTCCGCACATGGGTCAGTCAGTCCTTTGATGCGCGCTGCAGCAGTCGGTCATACAAGGTTTCATAGGCCGAGACCATGGCCGGCAGGCTGAAGCGCCGTTCAACCGCAAGACGGCCGGCACGACCTGCGGCAGCCGCAGCTGCGGGGTCTGCGGCCCACTGCGACAGCGCGGCGGCAAGGGCCGGCGCACTGCCTGCCGGGACGATTTCTCCGCTGACGCCGTGCTCCACCAGATCTGCGTTGCCACCCACGCGGGTGGCGATGACAGGCAGCCCGCAAGCCATCGCTTCCAATATCGTATTCGAGATGCCTTCAGCAAGAGAAGGCAGGACAAAACAATCCAGGCCCCGCATGACATCCGGCACATCGCTGCGTTCACCCGGCAGCCAGGCCAGGTGGGCGACACCGCCCTGCTGCAGCAGCGCTTCGCAGTCGGCACGCAAGGGGCCGTTGCCCACCAGCACCAGGCGCAGCCGTTCGCGCAGCGCGGGTTGCGCCTGCAGCAGCTGCACGAAGGCGTCGGCCAGCAGGTGTTGTGCCTTGACGGTCTGCATGCGGCCCACGGTGCCCACGAGCCACAGCGACGGGTCTTGAAACGGGCTGCCTGCGATGGGCTGGCGGGTGGAATGGCCGTTGGCGGCGGGCGCAAAGCGCTGATGGTCCACGCCGTTGAAGATTTGCGTGATGCGCCGCTGCGGCACGCCGACGCGCTGGTGCAGATAGCCTTCGAGGTCACGCGACAGGGCCACGTAGTGCTGCACGAAGGGGCGGTAGGCGCGGCGCATCCACTGGTGGCGGCGGCTGCTGCCGTCCAGGTCTTCGACGTCGCGGCCGTGTTCGCCGTGCACACGCGCCGGCACGCCGGCCCACCAGGCCGCGGCCTGCATTTCCAGCGCGGCCAGGTTGCGGGTGTGCAACAGCGCCGGTTTCAGCGCACGCAGATGCTGCAGCAAAGCGGGGTAGGTCTTGTAGCCGTGGCCCGGCGCTTGATGCAGCGAGACAAAGGCGACGTCGTCACGCTGCACCCGGCGGCAGAAGTCGGGCACGGCTTCGGTAAGCGCAATGACGGCATGGCGGTAGCGCGTCATGCGGTTGACAAGGTTGACGACGCCGTTTTCCAGGCCGCCGACATCGAAGCGGTAGACGACGTGGGCAACCAGTGGTCGTGGGTCGGCGTGCAGCATCAGCGCATGCGACTGCTTGCGGGACGGCTGAGGGAAAACGGGCGCTCCACCAGCACGAACAGCGCCGCCGAAGCCAGCAACGTGACGCCAAAGGATACGAAGAGCAAAGCAGGAACGGCCGCGACGGATAGGCCGGCAGGCGCAGCTTTGGACAGCACCAGGAAAACCGCATTCAGGGCCAGGCCGTGCAGCAGGTAGTACGAATAGCTCATGTTGCCCAGCCAGCGCAGCGGGGTCCAGCAGAACACCTGCAGCCAACCCCTGCCGGGTCCGGAAAAGCAGGTCTGGCAGAGCAGGCAAAACGCCACGCACAGGCAGAACGTGCGCAGTGTGTAGCCGAACGACGCACCCAGGTCGAGCAGCGCAGGCAACAGTGGCGCCGCGGTGCAGCACGCGAGGGCAATCGCCGCTCCAACGGGCCCCAACAAAGGCCGGCGCGGATGCAAGGCCAGGACTTCCCACAGCAACATGCCGCCAAGAAACATGACAAGCCTGACGTGGCCGCCGTTCAGGGCGCACCAGCCCAACAAGGCCGCGGACAGCACCACGATCAGCCCGACGCGCCAGCCCGGACTGCGCGTGCGCAAACCCAGGCCCGCAATTAGCAGTGGCACCACGAGGTAGAAGAACATCTCGTAGCTCAACGACCAGGCGACGCTGATCAATGGCTCGATGGGAAAGAGTCCGGGCAGCAGCAGCAAGTTTGCCACCAGGTACAGGCCCGCATCCGCGGCACCGCTGGGTAGCTTGCCGCTGGAAGGCATGGCCCACGTCAACACCACGTAGAGTGCAAAAACCGCCAGAAAGGCTGGATAAATGCGCTGCACGCGGCGCCACGCATAGGGCCCAAAGGCTTGCACGCGCGCGAGCAGCGAACCGTAGATGAGGTAGCCGCTGAGCACGAAGAAGAGGTCCACCCCCGAATGTCCGACGGACACCAGCGGGCGAGCCATGGACATCAGCGCACGTGCCGATTCGCCGGGCTGCAACTGCTGCTCGAGCAGGGTTACAAAGTGAACCAGGAAGACGAGGAATACCGCGTAGCCGCGCAGGCCCTCCATAGGCCGCATGTTGTCGTCATGTCCGCCCCGAGAGAGCTCAAACTGCGCCTGCAGCCACGCCCGTACCCCGACCAACCCCTTGGGCGCCGCATACACCGGCAAAGCGGCGCCGGTCACGGCGTCACAACCGCCACACGCGGTAGCCCGCACCCTGCAGCTGCGCGGCGTTGAAGCTGGCCTTGACGTCGATGAAAGCGCCGCCCTTGACAAGCTTCTTGCCGATGTCTTCCAGCGACAGGCCGCTGTATTCACGGTGCGACACCGCGGCAACGATGGCGTCGGAGCGCGGCAGTTCGTCCCACGTCAGCAGGCGCACGCCGTATTCGTGCATGGCTTCTTCGGGCTCGGCCTGGGGGTCGGTGACGCAGACCTCGACGCCGTAGGTCTTGAGCTCGTTGATGATGTCGATGACCTTGCTGTTGCGCAGGTCGCCGCAGTTTTCTTTAAAGGTCAGGCCCAGCACGTTGACGCGGGCGCCCTTGATGTAGCTGCCCGACGCGATCATGTGCTTGATGGTCTGTTCGGCAATGAACTTGCCCATGCTGTCATTGATGCGCCGGCCCGCCAGGATGACCTGCGGGTGGTAGCCCAGCATGTCGGCCTTGTGCGTCAGGTAGTACGGATCCACACCAATGCAGTGGCCGCCGACGAGGCCCGGCTTGAACTTGAGAAAGTTCCACTTGGTGCCGGCTGCTTCAAGCACTTCGGTGGTGTCGATGCCGATCTTGTCGAAGATGATGGCCAGCTCATTCATCAATGCGATGTTGAGGTCGCGCTGGGTGTTTTCGATGACCTTGGCAGCTTCGGCGGCCTTGATGCTGCTGGCGCGGTGCACCCCGGGGACGATGATCTTTTCGTAGAGCTTGGCCACCTTGTCCAGCGTCTCGGGGGTGTCGCCGGAGACGATCTTCAGGATCTTGGTGAGCGTGTGTTCCTTGTCGCCGGGGTTGATGCGCTCGGGGCTGTAGCCGACGAAGAAGTCCTGCTTCCACTTGAGGCCCGATTCCTTTTCAAGCACCGGGATGCAGACCTCTTCGGTGGCACCGGGGTACACCGTGGATTCATAAACCACCGTGACGCCCTTTTTCATGTGCCGGCCGACGCTGGTGGACGACCCGATGAGCGGTCGGAAGTCGGGGATGTGGGCGTTGTCGACCGGTGTTGGTACGGCGACGATGATCATGTCGGCTTCAGCCAGCAGGGCCGGGTCGGACGTGTACACGGCGTGTTTGGCGGCGGCCATCTGCGCGTCTTCAAGTTCGCGCGAAGGGTCGGTGCCGCGCAGGCATGCGTCCACCTTGTTCTGCGCGATGTCGAAGCCGATGGTGCGCACGTGCTTGCCAAATTCAACCACCAGCGGCAGTCCGACGTAACCCAGTCCAATGACGGCAACGGTACTCATGACGGTCGATGTCCCTTGATGTGTGCAGAAAAAAAAGTCGCGGCGGTGGCGCGTTTCCAGCTAGCGCCGGCGTGCGCTGTCCAACTGGCTTTGCAGCGCGCCGAGATGGCTTGCGATGAAGCTGTCCAGGCGCGCCTGCGTGCTGGCCGGTTCGCCTTCGGCATAGACCGTGATGACGGCGCCGTCGTCGCCCTGCCCCGTGAGGCGCCCGAACACGCCAAGCAAGGTGGCCCACTGACCGCTGGCGGTGAAGCGGCCGCCGCTCCAGTACAACTCGCGCGCTTCCAGGTGCTGGCGGCCCATGGTGTTGCCCGTGCCACCGCCCAGCAAGCGTGACGTGCGCATCGTCACCGGCCCGATGCCCTTTGCGTCCACCACGGTCTTCGCGGTGGACAAGCGGTTCCAGAACTTGTCATCGGTGCGGATGAGCATGTTTTCGCCGCTGGCCAGCTTGGCCCCGTAACCCTGCTGCCTGAAGTAGGCGATGTGCACGGTGACTGCACCGTCGCCCACGGCATACACGCGGCTGGACTGCGCAGCGGCGCCGGGGGCGGTTGGGGCGAGCAGCGGATTGTCGGGCGCGGCCTGGCTGGGAGCTGTGGGCAGGTCGGGCAATGTCAGCACCAGCGGCGGCAAGGCCTGCGGATGGGCCAGTTGCCAGGCCACCCCCTGCGGCAGCGCCAAAGCTGCGACGGCAGCAGCGCTGACCAGGCAGGTGAACACCAGGCTCGCGTCCGGCTGTCCGGTGGGCCGCAGCGGTGGGGTCGGCAACGCGGCATCGCGTTCAGCCCAGCGAGAACCGACAAAGAACATGAGCCCGATCACGACGCCAAAGAACACCCAGCCATAGACAAGGTGGTCCACACCCACGGCCAGCTTGTTGCCGGACAGGTGCCCGAGCATGACGATCAAGTAGGCGCGCAGCCAGTTGGCCAGGATAGGCACCAAGATCGAAAAACCGACAAACGCCCAGCGCCGCCAGGGGCTGCTGTAGTTGAGGTAGGCAAACAGGGTGCCCACCATGAACGACGCGATGAGGTAGCGCACGCCGCTGCAGGCTTCGACGACCGACCACGCGCCGGTCGGAATGATGAATTGCAGGCCTTCGCGGTACACCGGCACGCCCGACAGCGCAACGGCAGCCACCGTGAAGTCGGCCGTGGCTTCCATCATCACCGGCATCAGGAATTCGCCGATGGGCACCATGAAGAACAGGAAGGCCAGCGGAAAGGTCAGCTGCCGCGCCGCTGCCAGCCCCAACACCAAGGGTACGGCCAGCACCAGCAGCGCGGTGACGCAGAGTTGCGTCACCGCGTTGACGCCAGCGGTGTTGCCCACGAGCCAGGCGACGGCGACCAGCGCCATCGGCACGATCATCCAAGGCTGGGCTGCGGGGGTGAAGGGCGCCAGCGCCGCGCGCCGGCGCCAGACCAGCCACAGCGCGATCGGCGGCACCAGCCAGGCGTGGGCAAAGGTTTCGGAGCGCGACCAGATCGCCGTCATGGCGCCAAACGTGTCGCGGTACAGCAGCAAAATGGCCAGCAGCACGAGGCCCAGTGCCAGCAGCGAACGGCGCCATGGCGTGGACACGCTGGTGGGGTTCAGCACAGCACTCATTGGGGCACCCTATGGCCTGCGGCCGGTCCCGCCAGGCGGGAATGATCCATCGGGAAACCTTCGGCGCTCATGCCGCCACCGGCAGCGCGCCGCGCAAGAGGTGTCGATCGAATGCCGACATGTGCGCGGCCCAGGTATAGCTTTGCTGCACCCGGCGCCGGCCTTCGACACCAATGGCGCGGGCCTGGCCAGGGTTGCCCAGCAGTTGCAGGATGCTGCGCACATAGTCGGCCGCACTTTCGGCGGCCACGATTTCTGTGTCGGTGTCAACGTCCAGCGCGTCCACGCAGGTGGCCGCAGCCACTACAGGGCGCCCCATGGCCATGGCTTCCAGGATCTTGTTCTGGATGCCGCGCGCCAGGCGCAGCGGGGCCACGACCACAGCCGCATGCTGCAGGTAAGGCCGTACGTCGGGCACCGTGCCAGTGACAGCAACAGCCGCCGATGCCAGCGCCCGCACGGCAGGCGTTGGCGAACGGCCGACGATGTGAAAGCGCAGACCTGGATGCTGGCGCTGCAACTCGGGCAGCACGTCGCTGGCAAACCAGGTCACGGCGTCGACGTTGGGCCAGTAATCCATGGCTCCGGTGAAGACCAGCGCTGTTTCGTCGGCCGCGAACGGCGACGCGCGGTCGATCTGTGGCGAAAAGTACTGCGCATCGACGCCGTTATTCATGGGCTCCACATCACCCGCACATTCGGGCGCCATCTGCACGAAGAGTTGCGCCTCCTTGTCGGTGCAAAAAAAGCTTCTGCTGGCCGAAGCGGCGACACCTCGCTCATAGGCGAGCAAGCGCAATCCTTCGCGCCGGTAGAGCCAGGACATCGGCCAGCGGCGCTGGTCTGCATAGGCAGTCCACTTGGCCGAATCGACATCCACAAAATCCACCAGGACAGGCACCTTGGTCAAGCCTTCGGCGTATTGCGCCATGGACGACGAAAAGACGACCACGGCATCAATGGATTCGTGTTCCAGCGTCTGCGCCACCCAGCGCCGAAGGGCTGCGTCGCGGTAGTAGTGCAGGGTGAGTGCATCGTTGGTCACCAGGCCCGCCAAGCTGGCCACGCGCGCCATGCGTGGGTGCAGGGTGCTGATGTGCAGGCCCGCGCAAAGTGACCGCAGCGCCTCAACATGCACCGCGTCGGCAGGGTCGTCCATGAAGGTGCCGACGAAGACGCGGTGCTGCGCTGCCAGGTGCTTGAGCAAATGAAACGAGCGCACCTTATCGCCCTTGTCGGGCGGGTAAGGCATGCGGTGCACCAGATAGAGCAGGTTCGCCATCAGCGCCTAGCCCAAGCTGCGCACGACAAACGGCCCCAACCAATTCGCCACACCCAGCGGCAGCTTGCGCCACGTGTCGATCATCAGCTTGTACTTGGCGTTGGAGGGGTTGTTCTGCGGCACGGATGAATGTTTGTACAAACAATACTCGTAGTGGAGCGGCGTGGGCTCGAAGCCCCAGTTTTTCTTGAACGCGTAGGGCCCGGTGCCCAGCTTGCTGCGCCCGTAGTCGAAGACCTTGCACCCGCGCGCACACGCGCTGCGCATGAGCTCCCAGTATTTGAAATCATTGGCGGCCAGATCGCGCGCTGCTTCGTCGTCGCCAGCGTAATAAGGCAGTACCTCGTCACGAAAGTAGAAGGTGAACACGGACGACAGCAGCTTGCCGTGGGCGTCGGTGACGGTCAGCACTTCGCAGTCAGTACCGAACTGCTGCTGCAGTGCTTCAAAGTAGCGTTTCGGCAATGCCGGTGTGCCGTGACGGTGCACGTTGTCGGCGTAGAGGCTGAAGAAGCGGTCAACGTTGCGGTCCACTTCGCTTTTCAAGCCGTTCTTGATGCCCTTGCGCACCATCGCGCGCTGCTTGCGCGGGATGGCCAGCATGTTGGCTTCTTCGTCAGGCACGATGGCCTTGCGGAAGGTGACGTACACCTCTTGGCGCGGCCAGTCTTCGTGGCGGCGTTGCAGTTGACGCAGTTCCAGGTGGTCCACACCCAGGCTCTGCGCCAAGCGCTGCGCTTCGTGTTCCAGCATCTGCGCGCTGGTCTCGTCTTCAGCAGCCACGCCGCCGTACACCGCAAAGGGCAGGCTCGTGAGCGACTTGCCAAAGAGCATGCTCTTTACATGCGCCAAAGGCAGCACGCCGGTGATGCGGCCCTGCTGCTGGGTGTACAGGAAGTAGGCGTCGTGCTTGAACACGTCGCGCATGATGCGCTGCCAACCTGCGCGGTGGAAGAAGGTGGCTTGCGGGCAGGCCAGCACAAAGGCGTCCCACAGCGCAGCGCCGCGGACGTCCCCAGGCGCAAGACGCTCGATGGTGGGCACAGGTGGCAGGCTCAGCCGGGCGCCTTGGCGCCGGGAAGGAAGATCTGGTCCATCCGGCCCCAACGGAAGTCCTGCATCAGGCTCTGCAGGCGGCCTTCGGTGCGGTCGATGTTGACGTAGTGGCGGAAGCGCGTCTTCGCGTCGATGCCCGCGATGCGCGGCTGGCCGGGGTCGATTTCCCAAGGGTGGAAGTAGAAGACGGCGGATTCGCGGTCTTCGCGGTTCACCTTGCGCAGCATCCAGCGCGACAGCGCGTAGGGCAGAAGGCGGAAGTAACCGCCGCCGCTGGACGGCAGGTTGCGGTTCATGACGCGCAGCGTGGTGACCGGCACTTCAAGCAGTCCGTTGGCAAGCCGGTAAGCAAAGCGCGGCGAGTCGGGCATGCCGTAGTGGTCGTGCTTGATCGGATAGACGCTGCTGCTGTACTGGTGGCCGGTGGCGGCCAGCACGTCAAAGGCCCAGAGGTTGGCGGTGCCGATGGAAAAACTTGGCGCGCGGTAACCGAGCACGGCCTGGCCGCCCAGGTCTTCCAGCAGCATCTTGGCGCGCGTGACGTCTTGCGTGAAGGCCTGGCGGCTCAAGTCACTGGCACGTTCATGGCCATAGCCATGGCTGGCCAGTTCATGACCACCAGCGACGATGGCACGCACCAGTTGCGGGTAGCGTTCAGCCAGCCAGCCGAGCGTGAAAAACGTGGCCTTGATGTCCCGTTGCGCCAGCAGCTCCAGGATGCGGCCGACATTGCGTTCAACGCGGCACTCACGTGCGTCCCATTCGTCGCGGCGGATGTAGGGCGCGAAGGCCGAGACCTGGAAGTAATCTTCCACGTCGATGGTCAGTGCGTTGGTGACAGCAGGTGCGAGCATGGTTTCAGGTTGCTCCGGCTTGCAGCCAGGTGTAGAGGTCGGCGGCGATGCGCTCGGCAGCGTGGCCGTCCCAGAATTCAGGCACGCGGCCTGACTTGCCACGGCCGGCCAGGATGTCGGCCACGCCCCGACGGATGGCCAGCACGTCGCGTCCGACCATGGTGTTGGTGCCCTGCTCCACGGTGATGGGCCGCTCGGTGTTTTCGCGCAGCGTGAGGCAGGGCACGCCGAGTGCAGTGGTCTCTTCCTGCAGGCCGCCAGAGTCGGTAAGCACGAGCGTCGCACCGCTCATCAGGCCCACCATTTCCAGGTAGCCCTGCGGCGGCAGGATGGCCATGTTGGCGGGGTTCAGCAGGGCGTTCAGGCCGAAGCGGTCGATGTTGTTGCGGGTGCGCGGGTGCAGCGCAAACACCAGCGGCAGTTGCTCTGCGGTGTGGGCCAGTTCGGTGAGGACGCTGCGCAGCGTGTCGGCATCGTCGACGTTCGACGGCCGGTGCAGAGTGACCACGCCATAGCCGCGGGGGTGGTTCAACATCGTCGCGTCAATGCCGTGCGCCTGCAGGGTGGCCGCAGCAGGACGCGCCTTGCTGCGGTTGGACAGCAGCGAATCGATCATCACGTTGCCGGCAAAGCACACGCGCTCTGGTGACACGCCTTCGCGCAGCAGGTTGGCCAGCGCGCTGCGTTCGGTGGTGTACAGGCGGTCTGCCACTTGATCCGTTAGCACGCGGTTGATCTCTTCCGGCATCTTGCGGTCGTAGCTGCGCAGGCCGGCTTCGACGTGCACCACGGGGATGCCCTTCTTCACCGCCACCAGCGTGCAGGCCAGCGTGGAGTTGACGTCACCCACCACCAGCACGCAGGCGGGTTTGTGTTCGTCCAGTGCGGGCTCAAAGCGCTTCATCACTTCAGCCGTCTGCACCGCGTGAGAGCCCGAGCCGACTTCAAGGTTGATGTCAGGCTGCGGCAGCGCGAGGTCGGCGAAGAGCTTGTCGCTCATGCTGGCGTCGTAATGCTGGCCGGTGTGCACCAGCAGCGCCGGCAGTGGCGGCGTGTGGCCAGCCAGCGCGCGCAGGATGGGCGCCATCTTCATGAAGTTGGGGCGTGCGCCGACGACGCACATCACCGGACCGCTGGGCGCTGCTGGAGTCATGGCGGGTTGTCACCTGGTTTCTTCACTGCAGCTACCAGTTTCTGCAGCATGTTCAACGTCTGCACGTTGATGCGCTCCAGCCGCAGCAGGCTGCGTTCCAGGCGCTGAAACTGGTCGCCACGCTGGTCGGCGGTGAGCGCCGCGATCTGCTTGCTCATGCCTTCGGCTTCGGCGGTGCCGAGCTTGAGCTGGCTCAGGTCCAGGTCGAGCTCAACACCACCCAGGCCGCCTGGCGCAGAGGGCTCACCGCCTTGCGCCATGACGAGTGTGCTGGCGGGGCGCGCAGTGACGGCATTCTCTTGTTGGAATTCGCGCACGACTTCGGCCACATCTTCGGCCGTCAGCAAGGTGCGGCCGGACAAAAAACCGGCCAGCAGCAATCGATCACACACCGCGTTGATGCGCCGCGGGATGCCGTTGCTGGCCTTGAATATTCCTTCAAATGCAGCAGGCTCGAAGGTCGGCTTGCCCTTGGAGCCGGCGCACTTCAGGCGGTGTTCGATGTAGCCCTTGGTCTCGTCCTGGTCCAGCGGGCCGATGTGGCAGGTGGCGGCCACGCGCTGGCGGAACTGCTCCATCTCGGGCTGCTGTAGGATTTCTCGGAATTCGGGCTGACCGACCAGAAAGCTCTGCAGCAACGCCTGGTTGCCAAACTGGAAGTTGCTGAGCATGCGCAGTTCTTCCACCGCGCGCGGCGTCAGGTTCTGCGCTTCGTCCACGATCAGCAGGCAGCGCTTGCCCTTGCTGGTTTGGCTGATGAGGAAGGCTTCGAGCGTGATGAGCAGTTCACTCTTAGGCACGTCTTTCACGCGGAAGCCAAAGGCCGCCCCCACCATGCGCAGTGTGTCTTCGGCGCCCAGTTGCGTGGTGACGAGGTGGCCGGTGATGACGTTGCTGCCGTTCAGGCCTTCGATCAGGCTGCGCAGCACCATCGTCTTGCCGGCACCGATTTCGCCGGTGATGACGATGAAGCCTTCGTTGCGCGACACGCCATATTCAAGGTACGCCTTGGCACGCCGGTGCTGCTTGCTGGCGAAGTAGAAGCTCGGGTCGGGGTTGAGCTGGAAGGGCTTGGCGGTCAGACCATAGAAGGCTTCGTACATGGTCAGAAGTGCCGGTCAGAAGTGCGGGTCAAAACCGCGGGTCAAAACCGCTGGCTCAGCGACGCGGTGACGCCCGCCTCGCGGTAGGCGTCGGTGGCGCTGTTGAACACGCTGTAGCGCACGCTGAGCGACGCCGACGTGCGCCGCGCGAGCTGGCTGCTCAGGCTTAGCGAGAGGGACTTGAGGTTGGTGCTGCCCTGTGTGGCAGTGGCCTGCGTCACCAGCCGCGAACCCGTCAGGGCCAGCGATTCGTTGGGCGTGAGCCGGTAAGAGGCATTGGCCAGGTAACCCCACTGACGCGTGTTCTGGTTGGCTGCGGTGACCGCCGACGCATCGACGACTCGGCTGTTGCTGGCGTACGCTTGCAGGCTGCCCGCCATGCGCAGGCCGGCATACGACAGCGTGAGCTGGTGGCGCTGCTGCACCGTGACCGCCGTGTTGAGGAAGCCGCCCGAGACCACAGCGTTCGGGTCCAGGTTTTGGGCCCGCAGGAAGTCGGTGACCAACAGATCCCGCAACACCGGGTCGGGCTGGATCGACGCAAACTGAGCAAAGAAGACCTGGTACAGCGTGATGCGCTGGCCCGCGCCGCCGTCGGCCCCGCTGGACGAATCACGGTTGCTGCTGAACTGCACTGAAGACGAGGCCAGGCGGTGTTCCAGCAGCACCCGGTAAGACCGGCCGAAGTAGCGGTCGTCGGTGTCGAACTGCGCACGCGTGCGAGGCGTGGGGCGCCAGGTGGCACCCACGCCCCAGTTGTTGTAGGTGGTCTTCGACGCACTGGCGATGTCGGTCGTCTCTTGCCCGCCGCGCAGGCTGAAGCTCAGGTCGACGTCGGGCGTGTAGCTCAGGCTGGCGGAATAGCGGTCGTTCTTGGTCTCGCGGCCAGCCCTGAAACTGGAAGTTTGGGTCAACCCGAGCAGGCCCCAGCCAAACGCCGTGCCGCCGATAGCCGACGACAGCGAAAGCGATCCGGTGGTGCCCGAGGAATCCGCGGCCATGGAGTGCCGGCCATTGGTGGCGTTGCCAGTCAAGCGCGCTTCATAGTTGATGGCCGAGCCGAACACGCCGCGCACGTAAGGCGACAAGCTGACGGTGGCCACTTCAATGCGGTTGGGGTTGTTCTGCGTGCTGCCGGGTGCGGTTTGCTGGCCGAATGCCGATACCGTCTGTTGCGATACGCTGGCCGTGCCGTCGACGTACATCCAGCGTTCCACGGCTTCGGCAGAAAAGTTGGCGCTCAGCTGGTGCTGAACGTCGTCGCCGTCATTGGCCCGCGAATGGTGCCTCAGCCCGAGCGCATAGCTGAGCGACCCCACGACACGGCCCGAACGGCTGCTGATCTGCAGCCCGGGACGCACTTCGGCCACGAATTCGCCACCACTGAGCCCGCCGGTGCGGCTGTTCACCACGTACGACAGTTGGGTGTCGACGCTGGCGGTGAGATTCGTGGAGCGGCCGCCTCCCCCGTCCTGCGCGATGGCCAGGCCCGGGCCGAAAGCCATCACGGCCGCCGACAAAGGGGCCACGGCTGCGGCCCGGGTTCTGCGCCGAAGGCGACAGGCAACTGGGCCACGGAATGAAACACGAAACGGAACACGAAATTTCATGAGGTTCAGGTTCAGGGCGCACGCTGTTCAGCGGGCGGGGCGTCCCCGGGTGGTTCGCCTTGAGCAGGCGGGATACCGCCCGGCTTGCTGCCATGACCGTAGCCATAGCCGTAACCATAGCCATAACCGTATCCATAACCGTAGCCGTAGCCATCGCCATAGGCACCGCCAGCGCCGCTGCGGGCCTTGTTCAGCACCATCATCTTGACGGGGCACGACTCGATGGTAGCCAGTGCCTGTTTGACGGTGCCCTGCAGGGTGCGGTCGGCGTGCACCACCACCACGATCTGGCCCATGTGCGTGGCCAGCACGCGCGATTCAGTGGTCAGCAACAGCGGCGGCGAATCAAAGATGATGATGCGGTCGGGGTAGCGCGTGGCCATGTCTTCCAGCAACTGCGACATGGCATCACTGGCCAGCAGTTCGGTCGCGCGCGGATGCGGTGAGCCGCTGGGCAGCAGCGTGAGCTTGTCGACGTTGGTGCGCATCAACACGCTGGCCATGTCGGCCTTGCCTTCCAGCAGTTCCAGCAGGCCGGGTCCCGCAGGCAGACCCAACATGCGCAGCACCGAAGGTCTGGCGACGTCGGCGTCCACCAGCATCACGGTGTGGTCAAGCTCGGCGGCAATGCTCATGGCCAGGTTGATGGACGTGAAGCTCTTGCCTTCGCCAGGCAGGGCGCTGGTGACCATGATCAGGTTGCCATGGGTCACCGTTGCGGCGCCACGGCCCATCGCGTTGGCGATCAGCGGCCGCTTGATGACGCGGTATTGGTCGGCCATGTGCGAGCGCGGCGCGTTCGGCGTGACGATGCCCGCAGTGGCGATGGCGTTAAGGTCAAGATCAACCCGGCGCGACTTGGCAAACATCTCGCCGCTGGCGTTGTCGGCATGGCCAACATGCGCGTAGGGCGGGGCCGAGGACGCCGGCGGCGTGGCGGGTGCGTACTGCGCAGGCTGCACGTGTTGGACCCGTTGCACGGGCTGCGCTGTCTGCACCGACGGCGAAGTCTCAGCCAGCGAAGGCGAGAAAACCGAGCGGTTTTCGATCTCGGGAATCTCGATACCTGCCTGGCGCAGTTGCTCCAGGCGCTGCGCGGCTTGCTCTATGAGGCTGCTCATCGGTCTAGCCTCCAAACCTGGACATGAGGGACATGGTGATCAGCCCAGCAGCAAACAGGCCCACAAGGCCGCCTGAGGCAGCGACAAAGCGGAACAGGCTCATGCGGTCACGCCGCCGGTCGTCGTCCGTTGTGAGCAAGGTCACCACGCCCAAGAGCGGCAGGCCAGTCTGCATGCGCAGTTCTTCTGCACCGGAGAAAGTCGGCCGCATCTGGCTGGCGGCAAAGGAAAAGAAGAGTCCGAGCCCCAGCCCAGCCAGCAACACCAAGGGCAGGAGCAAAAGCCGGTTCGGCGAGACTGCCTTGGGATTGACCCGCGGCGGGTCGATCAGGCGGAATTCCGCCACACCCGAGGCCACGTCAAGGTCACCCGACATCACGGCCGACTGGCGTCGCGACACCAAGTCTTCGTAGCCCTTTTTGGTGATGGCGTAGTCGCGGTTGAGCTGGGCGGCTTCAGCTTCGAGCTGAGGGGCCGACTTCAGAGACTCCCGCGCCGTGGCCATGCGGCTCGAATACTCAGCCACCCGGGCCTTGAGCGCGGCCACCTGCACCTCGGATGCAGCCATCACGCGGCTGAGTTCCTGGGCAGCGAGGCTGTTATTTGCAGCGGCGTTGCCTGGCCCGTTGACAGCAGCCGTGGCCATGGCCGAGCGACGAAGCTCAATCATTTCCTTGCGCTTCTGCTCTTCGAGATCCTTGATGAGACGGCGCGTCGAAACCACATCGGGGTGCTGATCGGTGAACCGCTGCATCAGTGCGTCGAGGTTCTTCTTGAGACCGTCGATGCGGGAATCCAGCTCAGGCGTGGACACCGAGATGTTGGACTCCTGCAGCAGGCTTTGGGTGGCCGAACTGCCGCTTTGGCCGCGCTCCAGAGCCAACTGCTGTTTGGCGGCATCGCGGGAGTTTTCAGCCTCGCGAAGCATCAGCTTGGCAGCTTCGAGCTGGTTGTTGATCTCCCCCAGCCGGCTAGTGGCGTCCTTGCCATCCGCCGATTGCGTGGTGATGTTGCGCAGCCTGAACTCCTTGAGGCGCGCCTCGGCCTCTTCCAGCTTGGCCTCGAACGACTTGATCTGTTCGTTCAGGAAAGTCTTGGCGGAATCGGTGTCCTTGCGGCTGGCACCCAGGCCCGATTCGACAAAGATCGACACCATCGACTGGATAACGCGCTTGGCCTTGTCCTGATCAGAATCGCGGTAGGCCATCGCGTACAGGTTATTGCCCCCGGCGGTGCGAATCTCGATGCCCTTGGTGAGTTTTTCAATCAGCGTTTCCTGGTCGTTCTTGGACTGGCTTTTCAGGTCCAGGTCGGCCATGCGGATGAGCTTTTCGATGTTGGGGCGGCTGATCAGCGTCCGGCTGAGCATGCCGATCTGCTGCTCTACATTGGGCTGCACGGCAAGGCCGCTCATCAGCGGCTTGAGGATCGAGTCGGTGTCTACGAAGATCCGCGCCGACGCTTCAAACTGGTCGGGGATCTTCCACACGGCCACCACACCGACGACGGCCGTGACCCAGGCCACGACGAGTCCGGGCCAGCGAAACTTCCACATCCCGCGCAGGGCGACGAGCAGCTGTTGAACGATTTCTTGCATGCGACGTAGGTAACCCGAGCAGGCGGTTCGATGGAGTCACCGGGACGTCTCCACTACCACGCGGGCCGGAGATGTCCCGACCGATTGTCAGAACAGGCTCTGCGGAATGATCAGGATGTCGCCCGGACGCATTTCCACATTGGCAGTGGTATCGCCACGTTTGATGAGGTCCTTGAGGCGAACTGCGTATTGTTTGTTGCCGTCAGCGGTGCGCTGGATGATGGCGCGGTTGCCGTCGGCAAAATCCGTCAGCCCACCCGCAGCAATCATCACGTCAAGCAACGTCATCTTCTGCTTGTAGGGCAGGAACAGCGGCTTCGCGGCTTCGCCCACCACCCGGATCTGCTCGCTGTAAGGGCCGACGAAGCCGGTGACGATGACCGTGACGACCGGATCGCGAACGTAGGTCGAGAGTTTTTTCTCGATGTCCCGTGCGAGCTCGGGCGGCGTTTTACCCTGGGCCACGAGTTCATCGACCAGCGGCGCAGAGACCTTGCCGTCGGGCCGAACGGGCACCGACAGCGACAGTTCGGGATTGCGCCAGACAATGATGTTCAAGTTGTCACCGGCGCCAATCACGTAGCTGTAATCTGCGGTCTGGGCCGCTGCTGGAGCAGGCGGGAGCGTTGGGCTAGCGCAGGCGCCCAGAAGGCCGGCAGCAACAAGCGCCAAGCCAGGACGCAGGGCACGACAGACAGTCGAGAAAGCTGGGTATGCCAAGGAAGTGCTCCTATATTTTGCTCAGCGCTGGCACCGTGACGTACGGCACCACTTGATCGGCGCGACGGGGTGGGGTACGGCTGCTTCGGGTGGCGCGAAAAATGCCAAGGGGCAGATGATGGCACAGCGACATCTTGCCCCTTGAGACTTAAGGTAGGAGCCTTGTTGCGAATCGCAGCTTTTGTCACGAACCGCGTCATCCACGGCAAAAAACTCAAGCGCCAGCACTGGTGGGCCCAGCCTGCGTCCCCAACAATCGAGGAGGTCGCCGCTGCGCCATTTGACAAATCTACAAGGTCACAGCAACGCTGACGGCTAACGGTTTGCCCCCTGGCGCCTTTTTTCAACAAATGTTGAGCCAGCAACAAGAGTCGCGCTGCTTTTCGGCAGCGGCTTTCGAGCACCAGACCTCATGAGGATTGCCTTGGTCAAAAAAGTGGATTTTCACTACGCCCGATTTGCCCTGTCAGCGGTTCTGGTCTTACTTCTCTGGGGCTGCCAAAAGAGCCCCGCCGACCACATGGCTGCAGCCATGACGGCCATCGAAGCCAAGGATCCCGTCTCGGCTGTTCTGCACCTGAAGAACGCGATCGCCAACGAGCCAAACAACGCCGAAGCAAGGCTGCTCCTGGGTGCCCAGGAGCTTGCGGCGGGCGATGCCCGGGCAGCCGTGATCGACCTGCGCCGGGCTCGAGAGCTGAAGGTGGCGGAAGACAAGGTCGTTCCCATCCTGGCAGAGGCCATGGTGGAGTCCGGTCAGTCGAGCGTGCTTTTAGAACAGTTCGGCAACCTCAAGCTGAGCTCGCCGAGCGCGATGGCGCAACTCAGCAATGTTTTGGCGTTGGCGTGTCTGGACCTGAACAACACCGACCAGGCTGCCAAGTTCGTGAGCGCTGCGCTTGCCGCCGACCCGCAGTCGGCTTCGGCAAAGCTCACGCGAGCCCGAGTGAGCCTGGCCAAGTCCGACAACGCCCAGGCCATGCGCGAGGTGGACGCGCTGGTGCTGGAGTCACCCCAACACGACGACGCATGGGCCTTCAAGGGGACGCTGCATGAAGTCTTGCCAGAGCAGCATGAAAAAGCCTTCGCCGCTTTCAACAAGGCGCTCGCGATCAATCCAAAACAATTTCAGTCGTTGTATTCGTCCGTGTCACTGCACATGGTGCGCAACGATTTGAAGGCAGCGCGCGAATCGCTGGACCGTCTGGTGAAGGTGCGGCCCAAGAACCTTAATACCCTCTATCTGGAAGCGCGCTTGAACTATTTGCGCGGCGACTATGCAGAGGCGCGGCCCCAGTTTGCTTTTTTGTTGAATGTCGCTCCAGAAAACGTGCCCACACTTCTGGCATCGGGACTGAACGAACTCAAGGTAGGCGCCCCGATTCAGGCCGAAGCTCAGCTCGCCCGTGCCGTGAGCCTGGCACCGAGCAACGCAGCGGCACGCTACTACCTGGCGCAGGCGAACCTGCAGTTGGGACGGCCGGAAAAGGCTTCGAACACTTTGGCGACGCTGATTGATCTCCCCACCGCACAGCCTGAGATTTTGGTGGTTGCGGCGCAAGCACGTCTGTTGCAAGGCGACGCACTGGGCGCTGACCAGCTGTACACGCGGGCTGCCAAATTCGGCTCCAAGGACCCTTCCGTGCGCACGGCCTTGGCGCTGGCGCAGGTTGCAAAAGGCGCCAGCGACGCCGCCCTGCGTGAGCTGCAGCTCATTTCGGACTCAACCGATGCAACGGATGTCGATTTGAGACTCATCAGCGCCCGGCTTTCGCGAGGTGAACTGTCCGAGGCGCTGAAAGCGATAGAGCGGGTAGACCAGAAGAAGCCTCAACAGCCTGCGGGTCCCGAATTGCGCGGGCAGGTTCTGGTCAAGCAAGGTGACCTGGCAGGCGCGCGGAAGGCGTTCGAACAAGCACTGCAGCGCGACAAGTTCTATTTGCCGGCGCTGAGCCAGCTCACGAACGTTGACTTTCAGGAAGGAAAGATCGATCAAGCGCGCAAACGCTTGACGGACGCACTCACCGCAGATCCCAACAACTCGCCAGTCTTGACTCTGCTTGCGTCGCTCAGCGTCCGATCGGGTGGCAGCGCATCCGAAGTTCAAGCGCTGCTGGAGCGTGCCACCAAGGCAGACCCGCTCAACCTCAGCGCATGGCTGACGTTGATGCTGCGCCATTTCAACGCGGGAGACATACAAGCGGCGCTGAATGCCGGGCAGAGCGCGGGCGCGTTCATCAAGGACAACGTACAACTGATGGAGTTGACGGGGCGGATCCAGCTCAAGGGCGGGGATGTTCGACAGGCAAACAGCACGTTTTCAAACCTGATTCGGGTAGCCCCGAGATCCGCATCGGGCTACATGGGCTTGGCCGCAGCGCTCGTCGCTGCCGGTGAGCTGGAGCCTGCTGCCAAGACGCTTCAACGGTTGATCGAACAAGACCCGAAGTCAGTCGATGCGCAACGAATGGCAGCCGAAGTTGCCACACGGCGAAATCTCTTCAAGGATGCCCTTGCGATCGCACGAAACGTCCAGCAGCAGAACCCCGCTCAGGCGGTAGGCTTTTTAATGGAAGGCGCGGTCGAGTCGAGTCAGGGCAATACGTCTGCTGCCGTAGCCGCGTTCAGCAAGGGACTGGACAAGGCTAATCCGGGCATGCTTCCGAATCTTGTGCACGCATTGCTGCTTCGAGACGGGAAAGCTGCGGAAGCCAAGCAGATGGAGGCCCGTTGGATAAAGAACCATCCCAAGGATGTCGAGTTTCTTGCCTACCTGGGAGATACGGATCTGGCCGCCAAAAACTTGAGTGCTGCTCGCGCGCTCTACGAACAGGTCCTGTCAATCGACCCTAAACATGCTGGCGCGCTGAACAACATGGCGTGGGCCTTGCTGCAGTCTAAGGATCCCGCCGCGATCGCGTTTGTTGAAAGGGCGCTGAAGGTTCAGCCAGATCGCCCGGAGATCCTGGACACCCTGGCGCAGATCCATGTTAGCCAGAAGCAGTACTCCAAGGCGGTTGATGCTTTGAAACTTGCCATCAACCGAGCGACTGACACCGCACCGCTTCGGCTATCCCTTGCGAGGGTTTACATAGAGGCAGACGAACCTGCCAACGCGACGGTCGAGCTTGAGAAGCTGCTGGCGCTGGGCAAGACTGCCCCACAGTACGCGCAAGCACGGAAGCTCCTCGCAGAGGCGCGCCGGCGCTGAGCCGGTAAAACCGTGTCGGATTTGTTGACAGCCGCCTCAACACCGGCTCGGAAGAATCTAGTCAAGTGGTTGAATTTAAACAGAATTTCGGTAGTGGCCCGTGGCTTGCTCAATTCCCGCTGTGGTTGGTTGCGGTGGTCGTCTTCTCTCACCCTGGCCCGCTCTTCTGTCCTTCAACCAATTTAGGAAAGCGAGATCTTCATGAAATTGCTCAAAAAGGCTTGGCTCGGCTTGGCGTTTGGCGTCAGCGTCTTGGCTTCGGGCGGAGCTTCCGCTGCCACCATCTGCAACGGCTGCGTCTACACCGACAACGGTCAAGCAAACACCGACTTCCTGGGTACGCACAACCCGATCAGCTTCGACCAGAGCACCTTTGGTCACGCTGGTCTCGGCAATGGCGGCTTCAGTGACTGGTGGGCTTTCACGGTCAGCCCGGCTGGCCTTGGTTCGCTCAACGTCATCTTCAACCCCTCTAGCTCAGTCTCCGGCTTCCAAGTTGAGCTGTACACCCTGGTCGGCGCGACCTGCACTGCTGTCATCAACCCCGGCAGCGCCGGCAGCGCGACTGGCAACTGCACCGGCGGCACGTTCACGAGCACTGGTACCACGTTTGCCAGCCCGGCTTTCGTTGTAAACCTGCCCAACCTTGCGCTGAATGGCACGTACGCGTTCAACGTGCGCGGCACCTCCATTGCACCTGTTGGCACCCAGCCGAACAGCTACACCGGTAACTTCTCCACGACAAGGATTCCCGAGCCAGGCTCCCTGGCTCTGGTCGCTCTGGGGCTGATTGCCGCCGGTGCAAGCCTGCGTCGCCGCACTTGAACTGGTTGCTCGTCAAGTAAAAGGCCCTGCTAAGCAGGGCCTTTTTTGTGGTCGGATCCAATCTAGATGACTTTGGCCCGCAGCAAGTCATTGATCCCGATCGCACCGACCAGATGATTTCGGGCATTGACAACCAAGAGGCCGGTGATGCGGCGAGCCTCCATCATGCTCGCGGCCTCCGCCGCCAGAACCTCATCCGAGATCACAATGGGGTGAGCTTTCATCACTTCGCCGGCTGTGAGGTTGCGCAAATCGGTGCCACCCTCAATGAGTCGCCGCAGGTCGCCGTCAGTAAAGATCCCGATAGGAGATCCCTCATCAAGGACGGCCACGAAGCCGAGCCCCTTGGATGTCATTTCGCGAAGCATGCCGAGAAACGAGGTCTGAGGCTGCACCGCCGGCAAATTCGTTCCGGTGCGCATCAGATCACGAACATGAATCAGCAACCTGCGCCCGAGGCTGCCCCCGGGATGGGACCGGGCAAAGTCACCTTCACGAAAGCCCCGGGCTTCCAGCAACACCACAGCCAATGCATCACCCAGCGCCATCTGGGCTGCGGTACTCGCAGTTGGGGCAAGATTCAATGGGCAGGCCTCCTGTTGAACGACGCACAGAAGTGCAAAGTTGGCCTGGCGCCCCAATGTGGAATCCGCTCGGCCCGTAATAGCAATGAGCGGCACACCCAGCCGCTTGACCACCGGCATGATGACGTTGAGCTCATCGCTCTCGCCGGAATTGGAGATTGCAAGCATAACGTCCGAAGTTGTCAGCATACCAAGGTCACCATGGCTTGCTTCCGCCGGGTGCATGAATAGCGCCGGCGTCCCGGTGGAAGCCAAGGTCGATGCAATTTTGCGTCCGACGTGCCCGCTCTTTCCCATGCCTGTGACAACCACCCGGCCCGTGCTGGAAAGGATCGCTTGCACGGCTTGAGTAAAGGCTTCGCCCAGCTGGCTTTTGATCCCGAGAATGGCCCGCGCTTCGATATCCAAAGTGCGGCGGGCAAGGTCAAGGCTTCGTGCGGTCTCAATCAAGGCTGTATCCCAGGAAAGTCAGCGGGTCCGAGCGCCAAGACTCGAAGCTGGCGAAAACTCAATCAACGCGGATAGTAAGCGGCACTCGCGCTGCTCAACTCAAAGCGGCCAGTACACCACCGCGTTCACATTGCGACGACTCATCAATGCCTGTGTTGGACCTCAGCAAGCGCGTTCGACCGATGAGCGTACGGCGCATCATCAAACACGGCACGGCCATCCCCCGATTTCGTGCACGATTGGACATCGGATTGGCGCAAATCGAACTTGGCGCGCATAAATTCCCAGAGGAATGCGTAACCTTGAGCTCGCGGAACCTGAGCATGTTTGAGGGAGTTCCCGAGGCGTCGCCTGACCCGTGAACACTACGGCAACGAGGTCAGCTCTTGTTTTGGCGGCCGAAACTTGTCCTTCAACATCATCAAAAGGGGGCAAGGGAGCCCCCCGAACACGGGGCTTGCTGCTGGCTCTGGCTAGCTCTTACAGTCTTTTCGGCAAGTGTGAACAATGGGGGCGTCTTCGCTCTGACCGCACTCTGCACGACCATGGGCGGCAACGTGCGAATCGCACTTTCTGCTGGCTTCATGCCACTAACTGCGACTAACATGATTCGAATATTCAACCACTACGTGCATCGGGCCGCTTTGCGCGGGATCATCTTTGATCTGATTTTGGTCCTGCTGGTGGCTTTGGTGGCCGTGAGCTTCAACCTGGGTAGCATTGATCGTGCTGTCCCGCTGGCAGGTACGCATGTCGTTTCTTTCGCGGCATGCCTGTTTGTCATCAACAGCGCCTCTGGCTTGTACGAAACGGCCACCTCCGGCACGGTGGGGCGGTCAATGGCCCGCGCTTTGCTGGTGTTGCTTGTGGCGTTGCCTCTTGCCTATGCCATCTTCGGGCTACTGCCATCCAGTTTTGCAGACCGCTCCAGCATTCAGTTCTCGATGATGGCCGGCGTAGCGGCGCTGATCCTGCGGCGCGCCTACCTGTCCCACGCCTCTGGCGCGCAGACGCGTCGCACACGCATCATGATCTTCGGCGCCGGTCCTGCCGCCCTGGTGGTGGGCAACACGCTGCGCTCAGCGGATCCGAATGCGGACATCGTGGGGTATCTGGCAGGGCCCAATGAGAGGGAACCCGCCGTGCCGGCACAGCAAATCCTCGAGTTGGACGACACGCTGCCAAGAATGGCTCACCGGCTTGGCGTAGACGAGATCGTTGTGGCGCTGACCGAGCGTCGATCGGGGAGCATGCCTTTGCGTCAGCTCCTGGACTGCAAGGCCTCGGGCACCAAGGTCTACGACCTGAACACGCATTTCGAGAAGACCCTGGGGCAGATTCGCATCGACTTCCTCAGCGCTAGCTGGCTCATCTTTGGTGATGGCTTCAACCAAGGTGCCTGGCGCACTGGGGTAAAGCGCGTATTCGACATTCTCAGTGCAACCGTTCTGTGTGTGCTGTCGGCGCCCCTCATGCTGGTGGCGGCGGTGTTCATCAAGCTCGAAAGCGCCGGCCCGCTTCTTTACCGGCAGGACCGCGTGGGCCAGAACGGCCGCAGCTTCAGCATCGCCAAGTTCCGCAGCATGCGCACCGACGCCGAGAAAGACGGCAAGCCACGCTGGGCCAGCGCCAATGACGACCGCGTCACGCGCGTCGGCCACATCATCCGGCGCCTTCGCATCGACGAACTGCCCCAACTTTTCAATGTGCTGCGCGGTGACATGAGCTTGGTCGGACCGCGCCCAGAGCGTCCCTTCTTTGTCGATCAGCTGACGCAGGAAATTCCCTTTTACGCACTGCGGCACAGTGTCAAACCGGGCGTGACGGGGTGGGCCCAGGTGCGATACCCTTATGGCGCGACCGTTGAAGATTCTCAGGAAAAGTTGCAATACGACCTCTACTACGTCAAGAACCACACCCTGTTCCTGGACCTTGTGGTCCTGATGGAAACGGTGGGTGTGGTGCTTACCGGCAAAGGCGCACGCTGAGACTCACGCCGAAGCCGCCAAAGACGCCAACCCAACCAAGGGCGCGGCTGCAAGCTTTGATGCCGATGGGTCAATCGGGCCAAGCCAGCCACTGCCCATGAGCGCGTTGCCCGATCAAGTCTCTACTTATGGCTATGGCTTGGCGCTGCTGGTCCACGCCGCCCTGGTGGTCTACCTGCTGGTCACAGGGCGTACCGTGTCCACCGACAAGCGGGCGGCTTGGCCTTTTCTGGCGGCGCTGCTGGCAACCGCAGGCTGGGCGGCGGTCAGCCTCTGGGGCGCGGTCTGGAACGATGTGGTTGCGATGTGGTTGGCGCTGGGTCTGGACCTGGGGCGTTATGCGCTGTGGTTCGTCTTCCTGTTGGCGCGCTTGGACCCACCCCGCGGGGTGCGGAGACAGTCCTCCGTGCTGGGCCTGCGCTGGGTGGCGGCCGCGTGCATCGTCGTCGCGGCGGTGCTGGCTTTGGCCCAGGCCGCGCAGACGGCTGACACCCAGCTCAACAGGCCGCTGATCGCTGCGTTGTTGTCGCTGCCTGTGTGTGGCCTGCTGATGGTGGAGCAGATCTTTCGCAACCTCGGTGACGACTCGCGCTGGAATGCCAAACCGGTGTGCATGGGCCTGGCCTGCGTCTTCCTGTTCGACATCTACCTGTATTCGGAAAGCCTGCTGTTCGGCCGCTTCGATGCCGACGCCCAGAGTGTGCGGGGCGCCATTCACGCACTGGCCGTGCCGTTCCTGCTGGTGGCTTCGCGGCGGGGGCCGAACTGGATCGTCAAGTTGCAGGTCTCACGCGCGGCGGCCTTCTACTCGGCGACGCTGATCCTGGCTGGTGCGTACTTGCTGTTCATGGCCGCTGTCGGCTACTACGTGCGCTACTTCGGCGGCAACTGGGGCCGCGCATTGCAGCTCAGCCTGCTGGTGGCAGGGCTGGCCTTCCTGGGCATGCTGGTGTTCTCGGGCGCGCTGCGGTCCTGGCTGCGTGTGTTTGTGGGCAAGCACTTCTACCGCTACCGATATGACTACCGGGAAGAGTGGTTGCGCTTCACGGCCATGCTGTCGGCGAAGCGCTCGCCGCAGGAAATGGGCGAGCTGATCGTGCGCGGCCTGTCCAAAATGGTCGAATGCCCTGCCGGCAGCCTGTGGACGCGTAACGGCACCGGTGAACCCTTCACCCAAAGCGCCTTTTGGAACACGCCGCAAGTTACCGACACTGAGCCGCCCGATTCGTCGCTGTGCGCGTTCTTGCAGGCCAATGGCTGGGTCATTGACCTGGATGAGTTCCGCTCTTCACCGCGCCGCTACGGGGCGCTTGCACTGCCCACATGGTTGCTGGGCGCGCGCAACGGCTGGCTCGTGGTGCCCCTGCTGGTGGGCAGCGAACTGCTCGGTTTTGTGGTGCTGTCGCGGCCCATCACGGCCATCAAGCTGAACTGGGAAGTGCTGGATTTGCTGAAGACTGCGGGCCGCCAGGCCGCTGGTTACCTGGCACAGATGCAGGCCACCGAGGCGCTGCTGGACGCACGCAAGTTCGAAGCCTTCAACCGCATGTCGGCCTTTGTCGTGCACGACCTCAAGAACATCGTCGCCCAGCTCTCGCTGATGCTGAAGAATGCGGAACGGCTGCACGACAACCGGGAGTTCCAGCAAGACATGCTGTTGACCGTGGAGAGCTCGCTTGAGAAGATGAGACGGCTCATGCTGCAGTTGCGCGAAGGTGCCACGCCACCCGGCGGCAGCCGCGGTGTGGAGCTGTCAGCCATCGTGCGCAAGCTCGTGGGTCTGGCGCGTTCGCAGGGGCGGGAACTGGATGTCGAAGAGACTGACCGACTGTCCACCCGCGGGCATGAAGACCGCCTTGAACGGGTTCTGGGGCACCTGCTTCAAAACGCACTGGACGCCACGCCCGCAGCCGGCAAGGTGTGGATCAAGACTGCCCGCTACAGCGGGCAGGTGAAGGTCGAGGTGGGGGACACCGGGGCCGGCATGACAGAAGAATTTGTACGCACGCGCCTCTTCAGGCCCTTCAACACCACCAAACACAATGGCATGGGCATCGGCACCTACGAAAGCTTCCAGTACATCCGCGAACTTGGCGGCACTTTGAGCGTGGTCAGCCACCCCGGTGCGGGCACCACCATCACCGTGCTGCTGCCGCTATTTGAAGCGCAGCACGGTTCTGACTTGATGCGAACGGGTGCGCCATGAGCGTTCAGGACACCCCCCTGCTCATCGTCGAAGACGACCTCGCGCTGCAGAAGCAGATCAAGTGGACACTGGACCGCTACGAGTCCGTCACCGCCAGCGACCGTGAAAGTGCCCTGCTGCAGGTGCGCCGCCACCAGCCTGCGGTGGTGACGATGGACCTTGGCTTGCCGCCCGACCCCGACTCGGTGTCTGAAGGCTTCAAGCTGCTGGAACAGATTCTGGACGTCGAGCCCAACACCAAGATCATCGTGCTGACAGGCCAGAACGACCAGGCCAACGCATTGCGTGCGGTGTCCATGGGCGCCTACGACTTCCTGGCCAAGCCTTTCGAGCCCGAGGTGCTGATCCTCACCGTCGAGCGCGCCAGCCGCATGGCTGAACTGCAGGCCGAGAACCGCCGCCTGCAGACACTGAACCAGCCCGACGCGCTGGCCGGCCTGATCACGCGCGACGCCGACATGCTGCGCATTTGCCGCACCATAGAACGCGTCTCATCCAGCGACGCCACGGTGTTGTTGCTGGGTGAAAGCGGCACCGGCAAGGAAGTGTTGGCGCAGGGTGTGCACGCGGCCAGCAAGCGAACCGGCCGCTTCGTTGCCATCAACTGCGCCGCGATCCCTGAAAACCTGTTGGAAAGCGAACTCTTTGGCTACGAAAAAGGCGCTTTCACCGGCGCTGGCAAAACGACGCCAGGCAAGATTGAAACCGCCCACAACGGCACGCTGATGCTGGACGAGATTGGTGACCTGCCGCATTCGCTGCAAGCCAAACTGCTGCGCTTTCTGCAGCAACGCACGATCGAGCGGCTGGGCGGGCGAAGCGAGATTCCCGTCGACGTGCGCGTGGTCTGCGCTACTCACCAGGACCTGAAGACGCTGATTGCCGAAACCCGGTTTCGAGAGGATCTGTACTACCGTCTGGCCGAAATCGTCGTCAACATTCCGCCGTTGCGCGCGCGAACTGGCGACGCCGTGTTGCTGTCGCACGCCTTCCTGCGCCGCTTCGCGCAGGACCAGCGCCGCGGCACGCTGCACTTCACCGAGGATGCCCTGCAGGCCATTGAACAGCACACCTGGCCTGGCAATGTGCGCGAGCTGCTGAATGCGATCAAACGTGCGTCCATCATGGCCGAAGGCGACCGCCTGACTTGCGACGACCTGGGGCTCGCGCCCCCCAGCGGCGGCGCCAAGACCGAACACTCCGACCTCGACTTGCGCACTGTGCGTGAAGCCGCAGAGAGACAGGCCATCGTGGCTGCCCTGGCGCGCACCAACGGCAACATCGTCAAGGCCTCCGAGATGTTGGGCATCAGCAGGCCGACGCTGTATGACCTGATGCGCAAGCTGTCCATCAAGTGACCTTCCGCACGGCCCGGATCGGCGTCATCAAGCGCTCTCGGGATGTGCGCACACCGCGCCTGTGACTAGACTTCTGCCTTGCGCTGAACCCTTGCAACGAAAGACCTGAACCCATGGCCACCGCTAAGCACCGCATGAACCGACTTGCTCTTGTTGCTGTGGTCGCGGCTGCGGCAATGGTTGCCTGCGGTGGCAAGTCGGAGGCTGACCTCACCGCGTCGGGCAAGGAACTGCTGGAGCAACAAAACCTGCCCGGCGCGATCATCCAGTTCAAGAGCGCGCTGCAGAAGCAGCCCGACTATGCAGAAGCCCGGCTTTTACTGGGCAAGGCCTTGCTGGACAGTGGCGACCCGGTTTCTGCGGTGGTCGAATTCAACAAGGCGCAAGAACTGCAAACGCCCGAAGAGCAAGTGGTGCCGCCGCTGGCGCGCGCCATGCTGCTGATGGGCGACGAAAAGAAGCTGCTGGCCCAGTTTGGCAAGCTGCGCCTCAAGGAAACCGAAGCGGCTGCGGACCTTGCGACGTCGATCGCCACGGCGCACCTGATCAGCAACAACAAGGACAGCGCCCGCGGCTCCATCACCAGCGCACTGCAATTGGTGCCAGGGTACCTGCCTGCGGTGGTTCTCAAGGCCCGTTTGCAGGCGTCGGAAGGCGACTTCGACGGCGCGCTGGCGCTGCTGGAGCCGGCGCTGGCCAAAGCCCCCGGCGACGAACGCGGCGGCGTGTTGAAAGGCGAAATGCTGTGGCACGGCAAGAAGGACACCGCCGGTGCGCTTGAGAGCTTCAGGAAGGTGCTGGCCGCCAACCCGAAGGCGGTCGGTGCGCATACGTCGGTCATCACGATCCTGACCGAGCAGAACAAGATCGACGAAGCGAAGGTGCAATTCGACCAGCTCAAGAAGGCGGTGCCAAACCACCCCGACACGTTGTTCTTTGAAGCCCAGTTTGCCTACGCCAACAAGGACTACAAGACCACGCGCGAAATCACCGACCGCCTGCTCAAGGGCATGCCCGACCACCCTCGCGTGCTGGAACTGGCCGGCGCTGCCGACTACCGGCAGCGGCGCTACACCGAAGCCGAAGCCTTCCTGGCGCGCGCGCTGAAAAACGCGCCTGGCATGCTGATGTCGCGGCAGTTGCTGGCGCAGACCTACCTGCGCACCAACCAGCCCATGAAGGCGGTTGAAATCCTGCAGCCGGTGACCGAAAGCAAGACACCCGACGGCACCAGCCTGGCGCTGGCCGGTGAGGCCTATCTGCAAGCGGGCGACACCAAGCGGTCCGACGCCGCCTTTGCGCTCGCGGCCAAGGTTTCACCCAACGACAACCGGGTGCGCACTTCTGCCGCGATGGCGCAGGTGGCACGTGGCAACAGTGCGGGCGCGGTGACGCAACTGGAGGCCATCGCAGCCGAAGACAAAGGCCCGCGCGCGGACATCGCACTCATCAGTGCACGGCTCAAGCAGAACGACCTGGCCGGCGCGCTCAAGGCCATCGACGGCCTGGAAAAGAAGACGCCCGACCGCCCTCTGGCCTACAACCTGCGCGGCCGGGTGCTGCTGCTCAAGCGCGACATTCCCGGCGCCACAAAGGCGTTTGAGGCCGCGCTGAGCAAGGACCCGAGCTACTTTCCGGCCGTCGCCAGCCTGGCCGCCATCGACTTGAGCGCAGGCAAACCGGAACTGGCGCGCAAACGGTTTGAAGAACTCATCAAGGTGCAGCCGAACAACCACCAGGCCATGCTGGCCCTGGCAGAACTGGGCGTTCGCACCGGCGCGGCGCCGGAAGAAGTCCTGACGCAGTTGCGTGCAGCCATCAAGTCCAACCCCAGCGAACCCATGCCGCACCTGGTGCTGGTCACGCAGCTGCTGCCCAACGACGCGAAGGCGGCGCTCAATGCCGCGCGCGAAGCCACCGCCGCCCTGCCCAACAACCTGGAAATCATGGAAGCGCTCGGCCGCACGCAGGTGGCCGCTGGCAGCCCCGAGCAAGCCGTGTCCACCTACACCAAGCTGACTGCGCTGGCGCCAGTGAATGCCGGCTACCAGGTCCGGCTGGCGGAAGCGCTCGCGGCCAACAGGGACGCCGACGGTGCCCGACGCGCACTGCGCAGAGCGCTGGAGATCCGGCCTGACTTGCTGGTGGCCAAACGGGGGCTGGTCTTGGTGGCGCTGGCCGAGAAGAAGCCGCAAGAGGCCCTGGCTCTCGTGCGTGAGATGCAGAAGCAGGACCCGTCGGACCCCATGGTCCATTCCCTGGAAGGCGACGTGGAAGCCACGCGCAAGAACTGGGATGCGGCGGCGGCTTCCTACCGCACCGCGTTCAACATGAACAAGAACACTGACGCTGTTGTGCGCCTGCACAGCGCGCTGCGTGCGGGTGGCAAGACGGCGGAGGCGGACAAGCTGGTTACCGATTGGCTCAAGGACAAGCCCAAGGACCCGGCCTTCCGCTACTACCTGGGGGACACCGCGCTGGCGCGCAGCGATTTCGCCGCCGCAGAGGGGCACTACCGCGCGGTGATCGAGCTTCAGCCGCGCAATGCGCTGGCCCTGAACAACGTGGCATGGCTGATGGTCAAACAAGGCAAGCCCGGTGCCGTCACTCTTGCCGAGCAGGCCAACGAAATCATGCCCGGCCGCAGCCCCTTGATGGACACGCTGGCGCTGGCGTACGCGGCCGACAACAAGGTTCCCAAGGCGATTGAGCTGCAGAAGCTGGCCATCGCCCGCGCACCAAACGACCCGAGCCTGAAGCTGACCCTGGCCAAGCTGCTCATCAAGTCCGGCGACAAGGCCTATGCACGGGCTGAACTCGAAGACCTGGCCAAGCTGGGTGACGGGTTTCCCGAGCAAGCCGAAGTGGCATCGCTCCTGAAATCGCTCTGAGGGGCAGTCGCCCGTGACGCCCGTGATCGCCCGCCGCACGTGTCTGGTTGCATCAGCAGCGCTGCTGTTGTCCGCGCTGCTGGCCCAAACAGCCCAGGCCGATCTGGTGTCGGTGATTGCCGCTGCCAAGCCATCGGTGTTGCCGGTGGGCACTTTCAATGCCACCGACAGCCCGCGTTTCGGCTTTCGCGGCACCGGCTTCGTGGTGGGTGATGGCAGCTTCGTGGTCACCAATTTCCACGTGCTGCCACCGGCCGGCGAGACAGAAGGCGGGCCGGTGATAGTGGTGCTGGTGGTGCCAGTGACGCCGGCGGGCAAGCCAGGTGACGCCACCGGGCCCAGCGGGCAGACCGGTCAGCTGCGCCGCGCGCGGGTGGTGGGCACCGACCGCTCACACGACCTGGCGCTGCTGAAGATCGAAGGCACGCCGCTGACGCCGCTTCAGCTGGACGAGCCTGGCGCCGCGCGCGAAGGCCAATCGATCACGCTGATGGGCTTTCCGATTGGCGGCACGCTGGGCTTTGCCGCCGTGTCCCACCGCGGAATCATCGCGTCCATCACCGCTGCCGCGCTGCCGGCGGCCACGGCGCGGCAGCTCGACCCACGCGCGCTAGTGCGCCTGCGTGAGGGCAACTACGAAGTCCTGCAGCTTGACGCCACAGCCTACCCTGGCAACAGCGGTGGGCCGGTGCTGGACGCCGACAGCGGCCGCGTGGTGGGCATCGTCAACATGGTGCTGGTGAAGGCCGGTCGTGAAAGCGCACTCAGCAACCCCACCGGCATCAGCTACGCAATTCCGGTGCGCCACCTGCATGATCTGCTAAAAGCACCGCGCTGACGCCCAAACCGGCGCGGGCTGAAGGCGCCGCTTTATCGGCGCTTTATCGGCGCTCTAGCGGCGCGGGCTCAAGCAGCCGTCACCCGGTAGTAGTCGCGGTACCAGGCGACGAAACGGCCAATGCCCGTGCGGATGTCGGTGGCTGGCGTGAAGCCCACCCAATCACGCAGCGCATCGACGTCCGCATACGTGGCCGGCACGTCACCGTCCTGCAATGGCAGCAGGTTCTTCTGCGCCTTGATGCCGATGGCGTCTTCAATGCAGGCGATGAAGTCCAACAGCGGCACCGGGTTGTGGTTGCCGATGTTGAAGACGCGGAACGGCGCATTGCTGGTGCCCGGGTCGGGCTCTTCAGGGCGGTAGGCGGCGTCGGGCGCGGCCGTGCGGTCCAAAACCCGAATGACGCCTTCGACGATGTCGTCGACAAAGGTGAAATCGCGCTGCATCTGGCCGTGGTTGAAGACATCGATGGGCTTGCCTTCCAGGATCGCCTTGGTGAAGAGGAACAGCGCCATGTCCGGCCGCCCCCAGGGCCCGTACACCGTGAAGAAGCGCAGCCCCGTCGTCGGCAGACCGAAGAGGTGGCTGTAGGTGTGTGCCATCAGCTCATTGGCCTTCTTGGTGGCGGCGTACATGCTCACCGGGTGGTCCACGCTGTCGTGTTCGGAGAACGGCATTTTCGTGTTGCCGCCGTAGACGCTGGAACTGGACGCGTACACCAGATGCTGCACTTGGCTGTGGCGGCAACCTTCCAGGATGTTCATGAAGCCGACGATGTTGCTGTCGACGTAGGCGTGCGGGTTCTGCAGCGAATAGCGCACGCCGGCCTGCGCGGCCAGGTGGATGACGCGGTCGAAACGTTCTTTCGCGAATAGCGCTTCAATCCCCGGCCGGTCGGCCACGTCCAACTGCACAAAGCGGAAGTTGGGGCACGGCGTCAACCGTGCCAGACGGTCGAGCTTGAGTTGCACCGAGTAGTAGTCGTTCAGGTTGTCCAGGCCGACCACGTCGTCGCCCCGCGCCAGCAGGCGCAGCGTGGCGGTTGAGCCGATGAAACCGGCGGCGCCGGTGAGCAGGATTTTCATGTGGGATGGGGGCGGCCTGGGTGGCCGGGGTCGGCCGGTCGGTGAGGGGAGTGCACGGCGCGGTTTGCAGCCGTACGCAGCGGTCACGGTGCGGCGCAGACAAGTGTCCATCTCGGCCGTCTTCAACTGCCTGAAGATTTTGGCATGCAGCCTGGCATGGGCGGCCGTTGCCGCTGCGGTGTTGCGGCCAGCTTGTCACGCTTGCCGCGCGCTCGCTGCCTCTTGGCTGCAGGGTGGCGGCCGCTCCGGGACTGCCCTCATGCCGGCGACACGGCGAAGGCTGGCTCGTCAATATCCGTCGTCAACCCATGGCGACATTGCGACCCCAACCTCCAGGAGCATGCTCGCACTCAGCGTGAATCACCACGCGCGGCTGAACCAGGCTCAGCCGCGCCCCAGGCGCTTCAGGCCTTCCAGACTGCCCTTGCGCAAGGACTCACGCAGCGGCGTGAAGTCGGGCGGCTGCTGCAGCAGCTTGGTGAAAGCCTTGGCGGTGCCCGGCGGCCCCACATAGAGCCCGCCCGCCAGTTGCCCGTGGCGCACCACCAGGCGCCACCAGGCCGGGTCGTCCGCGCGGGTATGAAAGTCTTCGTCGCCTTCGCGCGGCGTGATGTCGCCCTGGCTGCGCAGGTCGATGCCTTCGCACTTGAGCTGCAGCACGATGCGCGGCGTGGCATAGGGGATCGGGTCGCCCAGGATGGACGCCGCTGCGGTGGCTGCGTGCGCCGCGCCAATGGGCCACAAGCCACGCGGCGTGCCCTTCAGCGCGGCCACATCGCCCACGGCATAGATGTCAGGGTCGGACGTGCGCATGAACGCATCCACCCGCACGCCGTTATCGCCCAGCGCCAGCCCGGCCTTTGCGGCCAGGTGGGTGTTGGCCTGGATGCCCAGCGCGGCCACCACCACGTCCGCCTTCACGCGTGGGCCATGCGCCAGTTGTGCCGCTTGCAGCAGCGGTTCGCCCTCGAAGCCCTGCACCGTTACACCGGTCATGACCTGCATGCCGATGCTTTCCAGATAACCCTGCAGTTTGGCGGCATCTGGCGCGTCGAGCTGGGCGTTCATCAGCCGGTCGGCGCGCTGCAGCAGCGTCACCTTCAGGCCCAGGTGGTGCAGCGCATCGGCCGCTTCCACACCCAGCACGCCGCCGCCCATCACCACGGCCCGCTTGGCGTTGGCGCGGCCGACGTGGTAACGCAAGCCCTGCGCGTCTTCGGCGCTGCGCAGCATGAAGGCGTTGGGGTGGCGCAGAAACTGCGCGTCGGGCGGCGTTGACCGGGCACCGGTGGCCAGCACCAGCTTGTCGTAGGGCAGCGACTGGCCGTGAGCCAGCAGCAGGCGCCGCGCGCCGCGCGCCGCGGTCGATTTCCAGCGCCACCGCACCGCGGTGCACGCTGACGCGCTGCTTTTCAGGCCAGTCGGGTGGGTGGACAGGTCGCGCAGCGCCGGGCCGTCAGGGGTGGCGATGACTTCGCAGTGGCGGCCCGAGATCGCCAGCGTGCGGTCTGCGATGGGCCAACTGTTGACGGGGTCGCGCCCGATCGTGAAGCGCTGCAGGGGCTGCGGCAGGCGCCTCTGGCTGCAGCTTGTCGGCGAACCCGGCCCCCGTGATGATCTTCAGACTTCACATCGCATCGCACCTCCTGCAACCGGCGCCAAACCAAACCGCATCGCCTTCACGCGCCCTGCAACCGCGCCGCTGCGCCTTCGATGGCTGCGCGCAATTCGGCGTAACTGTGGTTCACCGGAAACTGCGGAAACTGCGCCACGATGCCTGGCGGCGGGTGGATGAAAAACCCCGCATCAGCGGCACCCAGCATGCCGGTGTCGTTGTAGGAATCGCCCGCTGCAATGACCTGGTAGTTGAGGCTCTTGAACGCGTTGACGGCGTGGAATTTCTGGTTCGGCTGGCGCAGTTTGTAGTCAGTGACGAAACCTTCGCTGTCGGCCACCAAGCGGTGGCAGAAGAGCGTGGGCCGGCCAAGCTGCTGCATCAGTGGGTCGGCAAATTCGTAGAAGGTGTCCGACAGGATGATGACCTGGTAGCGGCTGCGCAAGTCATCCAGAAAGTCCTTGGCACCCACCATGGGCGCCATGCCACCGACGACGGCCTGGATGTCGGCCAGCTTCAGGCCATGCTGGCGCAGCAGCGCCAGGCGAAACTGCATCAACCGGTCGTAGTCGGGCTCGTCACGCGTGGTGCGACTGAAGGCCGCGATGCCCGTGCGCTGCGCGAAGGCGATCCAGATTTCGGGGACAAGCACGCCTTCAAGGTCGAGGCAGATGATTTGCATGGGGGCTCCGTGGGTGCGTGCAAATCGTAGCCGGGATGGGTTTCTTGCAGACAGCGCGGACTTCGGCCGTGCCGACAATCCGCGCCAGCAAGCCTCAGTTCACCGGGTCGGAGCGCGCGAGCCCTTTCCAGGCTTTGATCGTCAGATGGCGCAGCAGCAGATGCACGGGCATGCGCAAGGCATGGGCCCTGACGTAGATCAGAAGCCGCGCCAATCCGGCGCGCAGATTTTTGTCAGTGACCGATTGCGGCCGCAGCGCATGGGCATAGACCGCGGGCAGCCAGGGCCGGCGCCAGGTTGCATCTGCGGCGGCGGTCAACGCCGACAAGGCGGCGGCATCGACCGGGCTGTCAAACACGGTTCTGGCAAGTCGCAGACCCAGGGCCAAGGGTCCTGCCAGATCATTGCCAGCCGCGTGCGCCACAAGGCGTGCCCAGAAGCCGGTCGTGGGGCCAAACTTGCGCAGCAGCGAATCGATGTCGTGCAGATCGCGCAACCCGTTGTTGAGCTCACCTTCGTGGACCAGATGAGTCACGCTGTGGATCAACAAATCTTCCGCAGCCGGCACATGAAGTGCGGGCAGGCCGGGCACAGGCGCGGCCCGCGCAAGGATTCGAGCGGGGTCGGGGACATTGCGCGCAGTCAATGGCAGGATGGTGTGGTGCACGTCAATCACGGTGCCGCGCCGGATGTGCATCATCGGCGGCAGTTCGTGCATCCATTCCCTGTAGTAGCGCTGGTCGTAGGCGTCCGTTTTGGCGGTCACCCAGCCGTCCAGCATGAGCGCGCTCTCGACCTCGCCCAGCGCGTCCCGAGGCACCAGCACGTCGATGTCGCCGAACATGCGCCCGGCACCCAGCTGGTCGGGCGACATCACATAGGCGGCCCCCTTGAGCAGCATCACGGGGACGCCCAGGCCCCCGAGCGCGGCCTGCAGACCGTGTGCTTCCCAGCGCACCGACTGGCGTTGGCGCGTCGCGAGCTGACGCGCGCCCTCAAGGTGCCGCTCTGCGCGCGGCGTCGCGGTGACGCCGCTGTCCGCCAACTTGGCGGCCAGCGGCCCGATCAGGTTGGTGGTGCGCGCCACCGCCACAAGTTCGGACCACTGCGCGTCGGACAAGGCCGATGCCAGGCCTGGCGCGCGCAACACGTTGACCAGGCGGTTTGCCGCAGCGCCCAGGCTCTTCATGCGCCGCAGGCCTGGCGTACGAGGGCCAGGCCATCTTCCGTGCTGCCGTACACAAGCTCAAAACAGCGCGCACCGGTGAGCAAAGCGCACAGTGCGCTGAACCCCGCTTCACCCATTCTTTCGTTGTTGAAGGACTGCTCGGAGATCAAGGCGAAGGCCTCGGCCCGGCTGAGTTCTTCGCACACGGGGGCGGCGCCCGCTTCGAAGCGGGGGAAAACGACCCAACGCACACGTGCGGCCGCGCCCGCCGCCGCAATCGATGCCGGCGGGCACGCTGCATGCGTGATGTCGCCTTTGCGCGTGTCGCGGTAGACGGTGCCCAGTTGGCAGCCGGGAAAGCTGCGCACGATGTCGATGGACGCGTTCTTCAGGCTGATGGGTCGCGGGTGCGCTTGCATCGCGCCGGTGGCCGGGTCCAGCACGGCCAATTCATCGGACAGCAGGCGCCACTGCTCAAGCAGCACCAGCGAAGCGCAAAGCGTGCTTTTTCCTGCTCCCGGGAAGCCCGGCATCATCAACGCGTCTTCGCCGCGCGCCACCACGGCGGCGTGCATCACCAGATAACCCAGCGGGCGCTGCGCCACGCACCAGTTCAGGCCCCATTCGAACAGCGGGCCTGCCTGAGAGGCAGGCAGTGGAAAGAAGGGTTCATCGCCGTCAAGCAAAAAACGCGCTTGCGGATGCCACCATCGGCGCAGGCCACGTGCCGGCAACAGCTGAATGTCGAAATCGACAAAGGTGCCGGGCTCACACGGCCGGTACCCGCTGTAGAACCGGTCGAGATGCAGCCCAACGGCCGCAAAAGGCGAACGCAGCCGCACCGTGAACGGCTGAATGTGCAGGACTGTGTCAATCAAGCGTGTCTGAGGCCGGTTCTGGGCGCACAGGTATTCCGAAGGCGTCGGACACAACCGTGGTGCCGACAGTGACGATACCGCTGCGCGACAAATCGTCCAGAAGCTGCAGCGCGTCTTGGGGATCGCCTGGCACGAGGCTCAGCAGATGGTGTTGAGCCTGCGGGCCGTTGAGCTCCAGCGCGCGCACCACAGCCTGCCCAGCGGCCGACAAAACCCAGTAGTCGCCCGAATGGGCATCAAACAGCACGGCGGCGTCGGAACAAGGCCATTGCGGTGACCAGCGCAACGAGCGCCCGGGCCTCACGCTGATCGATATCACCCGCCCGTCACCCGTCGATCACCCACCTTGGAAAAACTGAATCTCAACTTCTGCAGAGATCGGGTCCAAGGCCGTCGTTGATGTCGTACATGCCTTCGATGTACGCAATCACCTGCGCGGCCGTCCAGCCGCCAGACCCGCAGTTTCCGAGAAGGGTACCGGGGCAATAAAGGCCACCGGCCCTGGTGGCATTCCACATGTCGATGACCTGCGTCTTGCTGATGGGATAACGCTGGGTAGAACTGGTGAAGTACCCGGCATTCAACCAGGCGGCGCTCAGGTGGCGCATCAATTGCCCCCCGGGGTAACTGTTGGGAAACGCCATCACTGCCCAGAAGCCGACACCCGCAGGCGCACCCACGAACCCCATACTGGTCAACAAGGTTCCTTGCGTCGCGATATTGCTCAGCGTCAGTTGCTGCATCCCGGTGGCACACATGACCACCCCCACGTCGAAGGTGGGCGGTGTGGCACCCGCAGGGCCCCAGTACTGAAAATGCTGCGGCACCTTCCAGAAGCCGGGAGAACGGCCTCCTGAGCAAACGGACCCGCCACCGGGCCGCGGGCTCGTGTTGCCGCTCATCATGGCCGACGGGCTCTTGCACACACCACCAAGGGCGGTCTTTGCGTGCACGGTGAGCAACACACCGGCACCGGCAGCGGCGCCCCGGAACAAGCGGCGGCGCGCCATCGACAGACCGGAGTTGGCGGCTTCAGCGCTTCCTGCAATCGTGTCGGGTTTCTCGGTGTCCATGATGCGTGGTCGCTGATGAATTAGTGGATTTGATTCTAGGGCGGCAGGGCTGGAACGGACGAGTAGCCCGCCCCCTTGAACGAGGGGCATGCCCACTTTGCATTCAAAGTTTGCGGGTGCGGCGTGCATTCGGACCAGGCGAGGGCGCGCGATCCAGGCACCAGGCGACACCGCTTTGGCGCGTTAGCGCCAATCTCGAAACCTCACGCAGGTTGGCTGCAGTGCCGGCAGGCGTCCGCCTGTTAGCCTGTTATTGCACCCCCCACAACTCCTTGAGCCGCGCGTCGCGCCCGCAGGCGCTGCGGTAGTAGTTGTAACGCACCGGATTCTTCTTGTAGTAATCCTGGTGGTAGCCCTCTGCGACATAGAAGGAGCCGGCAGCTTCGACGGTAGTAACGACCGGCGCCTTGAAGGGTTTGGACTTCTCCAGGGCGGCCTTGGATGCCTGCGCCGCCGCAGCCTGTTGCGGCCCGTGCGTGAATATCGCTGTGCGGTAAGGGCTGCCGGCGTCGCAAAACTGGCGGTCCTTGGTGGTGGGGTCTATGGTGCGCCAGAATTTTTCCAGCAGTTGCTCATAGCTCACCTTGGCGGGGTCGAAAACGATCTCCACCGCTTCTGCGTGGCCCGTGCTCTTGGCCGCCACTTGCTCGTAGCTTGGGTTGGCCACGGTGCCGCCGATGTACCCCGAGGTCGTGCTGATGACGCCCGCCACCTTGTCAAAGTCAGCTTCCACACACCAGAAGCAGCCGCCCGCGAAAGTCGCCTTCGCAGTGCCGGTGGTTGCTGCGGGTTGGGCTGCCGGCGCGGCCGGGTTGTGGGAACTTTGGGAATAGGCCAAACCCGCCACCACGGTCAGCGCCAGCACGCCGCCCATGCCTGCCCAGGTGCGGCGCGTCATGCTGCCGTCGGCGCAAAACGCAGCGCCACCCCGTTGTTGCAATAGCGTTGCCCCGTCGGCCGCGGACCGTCGTTGAAGAGGTGGCCCTGATGGCCACCGCAGCGGGCGCAGTGGTATTCGGTGCGCGGCAGGATCATCTTGTAGTCGGTCTTGGTGGCCACGGCCTCGGGCAGCGGCGCGAAGAAGCTCGGCCAGCCGGTGCCGCTTTCGTACTTGGCGGTGGACGCAAACAGTGGCAGGTCGCACCCTGCGCAGTGGAAGGCGCCGACGCGCTTTTCGCTGTTCAGCGCACTGGTGTGGGGCGGCTCGGTGCCTTCTTCGCGCAGCACGCGGTAGGCGCTGTCGGACAGGCGCTTCTTCCACTCGGCGTCGGTCAATTCGACGCGGTCGGCGCGGGTTGGTTTGGTGGCGGCCGTGGACGCAGTGCTGACCGCGCTGGCGGCGCTGCCAAGGCCGAGGCTCGTGAGGATGTTGAGGAAGGGGCGACGTGTCATGCGTTTCTCCTGATCTGAAGCATTCGGTCGGCCCTGCGCGGCCGATCTTTCATTCGGCTGCTGCCAGCACTGCGCTTTGCTTTCGCGTCTGCCCGCCGCGCCACAACGTGAGCGTGACGGTTTCACCGGGCTGGCGCCGCTCAAGTTGGGTCAGCATCGCGTCCAGGTCGGCCACCGGCTCGTCATTGATCGCGGTGATGACGTCGCCGCCCACCACGTCCCCTTTGCTGCTGCGTCGGAAGGGCTGCAAGCCCGCCTTGGCAGCCGGCGTGCCGGCGCCTACCTGCACGATGACCACGCCCTTGGGTAGATTTAGCGCTCGCTGCAGGTTGGGCGGGCCGGCCGTCACGCCCAATGCCGGGCGCACGAAGCGGCCGTCCTTGATGAGCCGCGGCACGATGCGATTCACCTCGTCGACGGGAATCGCAAAGCCGATGCCCGCGCTGGCGCCGCTGGGGCTGGCGATCTGCGTGTTGACGCCGATCAGCCTGCCCGCGCTGTCCAGCAACGGCCCGCCCGAATTGCCGGGGTTAATGGCGGCGTCGGTCTGGATCACGCCGCGGATGGTGCGCTGGTTGAAGGACTCGATCTCGCGGTTCAGCGCGCTGACGATGCCCGTCGTCAGCGACTGGTCCAGGCCGAAGGGGTTGCCGATGGCGTAGACGCGCTGCCCCACTTGCAAATCGCGGCTGCTGCCCAGCGCGATGGGGGGCAACTTGTCCTTGGGCGCGTCAATCCGCAACACGGCCAGGTCGCGGTCAGGGAAGGCCCCCACCAGCTTGGCGTCAAAGATGCTCTGGTCTGCCAGCGTCACGCGCGCACCGTTGGCACCCTGGATGACGTGGAAGTTGGTGACGATGTGGCCTGCGTTGTCCCAGACAAAGCCAGTGCCCGTGCCGCGAGGCACTTGCTGCACATTGGCCGAGAACATGTCCCGTTGCACACCCAGGCTCGTGATGTGAACGACCGAAGGGCTCGCCTTCTTGAAGACGTCGATGTTGACCAGCTCGTCAGCGCCCAACGTCCCGCGTGGCGCGACGGGGCGGGGCGCGGTGTCGGTGCGGCTCTGAACCCCGGCCGGCACGGCGAGGAACGCTGCAGTGGCAGCCGCCGCTGCAGCGACCATGGCAAGGACGGAGAAGCGAATATTCATGGGTCAGGGCGCAGCGGGGGAAGTGATCCCGCGTGCTGCCAGAAACCCTTAGATGGGGCCACTGCCTAGCGGATCAAGCCGCCCGCACAAGCCTTCAGGCCAAGCCGCTGGCGCGCCTCAGCCGGCGACGCAATGCCGCGTCCGGCCCGCCGCGCGCAGGCCGCCAAGGCTTCGATCAGAACGCCGTTGCCGGTGGCGCGCTCACCACCCGGCAGGTAGAAGGTGTCCTCCAGCCCGCTGCGCAGGTTGCCGCCCAGGTCGGCTGTCTTCTGGTGCACAGGCCATATTTCGCTGCGGCCAATGAGCGTGGTCTGCCACACCGCGCCCAAGGGCGCATAGCGCGGCAACAGTGCCAGCAGGTCGGCATCGCAAGGCATGCCGCTGGCGACTCCCATGACGAAATTGACTTCGGGCACGCCGCTGAACATGCCGGCTTTCAGGTACATGCCTACGCTGCGCAGGATGCCAATGTCGAAGCACTCAAATTCCGGGTGCGTGCCGCAGGCAGCCATCACGTCCAGAAACTGCTGGACCTTGGCCACCGGGTTGTCGAAGACCATTGGCGGCCAGGCCCATTCGCCGTTGTGCTTGATCTTCAGGTAATTCAGCGTGCCCGCGTTGCAGGCCGCGATCTCGGGCTTCACCCGCTCCAGACAAGACTTCGGGCCGCTGATGTCCTTGCCGATCACACCCGTGGTCAGGTTGATGATGACGCCCGGGCAGGCGGCGCGGATGGCGTCGCAGACCGACTGCGCCACGTCCGGGTCCCAGCTGGGCATGTGGCCGAAGCCACTTTCCTGGCTGCGCAGGTGCACATGCATGATGCTGGCGCCGGCGTTGAAGGCGTCGCGCGCCTCAGCCGCCATCTGCGCCGGCGTGACGGGCACCGGGTGCTGCTGCGGGTTGGTCAGCACCCCAGTGAGTGCGCAGGTGAGGATGGCGTTGTTGCTGCTCATGGCGTAATCTCCAGTTCTGTCTGCAACTCAACAAGCACTGTGCCTGCAGCCACCGAGTCTTTCCACTTGACGTGCACGGCGCGCACGGTGCCCGCCGCGCCGGCGTGCAACCACATTTCCATCTTCATGGCCTCGACGCAGACGAGCGACTGGCCAGCGGCCACCACATCACCAGGTTGCACCGACACCTGCGCCACCACGCCGGCCACGGGCGCGCGGGCGCGGCTGGGGTCGGTGGCGGGGTCGGTGGCGGGGTAAGGGGACGGCTCTTCAAACTGGAAGATATGGCCTTCCAGCGCCAGGTACAGCGTGCCGCCGGACAACGCGGCCGTGACCCGCCGCTGCACGCCGTCGATGGCGATGACCGCCTGCGCACCGGTCCACGACAGCAGCTGCACCGCCGGGTCGGGTGCGCGCTGCACACGCTTCTCGTTTTGGCACGACAGCGTCAAATCGAAAGCCGCCACGCTCGCCGGCCGCTGGGCACCCTGCCCAGCCAGCAACGCGGCGGCAATGCGCCAAGCGGCATCGGGTGGCGCGGCGCGTTGCAGCAAGGGCTCACCACTGGCAGCCCACTCATCAAGCCGCGTCGTGCTCATCTGCGCCGCCGTGAACTGCGGGTGCTGGATCAGGTCGCGCAGAAAGCCGCCGTTGTTGCGCAGGCCCAGCAGCGGCACCTCTTCCAGCGCACGTGTCAGCCGCCGCACCGCGTCAGCGCGGTCGCGGCCGTGAGCGATGAACTTGGCCAGCATCGCGTCGTAGTAGGGCGCGACTTCGCCGCCTTCTTCAATGCCGTGATCGATACGGATGTCAGTGCACTTTGGCTGCCAGCCTGCGATGCGCCCGGTCTGCGGCTTCCAGCCGTCGTAGGGGTCTTCGGCGTACAGCCGCGCTTCGATGGCGTGACCGGTAAACGTGATCTGTTCCTGCGTCAGCGGCAACGGTTCGCCTGCAGCCACGCGCAACTGCCACTCCACCAGGTCCAGGCCGGTGATGCATTCGGTGACCGGGTGCTCCACCTGCAGCCGGGTGTTCATCTCCAGGAAGTAGTGCTTCAGGTTCGCATCGACGATGAACTCCACCGTGCCTGCGCCCTGGTAGCCCACGGCCACAGCGGTGGCCACGGCGTCGCGGCCCATCGCGGCGCGCATCGCGGGGCTGACCACGGGCGACGGCGCTTCTTCGATCACTTTCTGCCGCCGCCGCTGCGCTGTGCAGTCGCGTTCGCCCAGGTGCACGGCGTGACCGTGGGCGTCGGCAAAGATCTGGATTTCAATGTGGCGGCCGTTGTCGATCAATCGCTCCAGCATCAGCGTGTCGTCGCCAAAAGCGCTTCGTGCTTCGCGGCGGGCGCTGGCGATGGCCTCGGGCAACTCGGACATCGCGCGCACCAGCCGCATGCCGCGGCCGCCGCCACCGGCCACCGCCTTGACGAGCAGTGGCAAGCCGAGCTTCGCCGCTTCCTGCGCAAGCGTCGCGTCGCTCTGATCGTCACCCAGGTAGCCAGGCGCGCAAGGCACGCCAGCCTCGACCATGCGCCGCTTGGCGCGCGCCTTGTCGCCCATCTCGCGGATGGCGGCAGGCGGCGGGCCGATGAAGACCATGCCTGCGTCGGCGCAGGCTTGTGCGAAGTCGGCGCGTTCACTCAGGAAACCATAGCCGGGGTGCACCGCGTCGGCACCCGTCAGCGCCGCAGCTTTCAGCAGCGCAGCCATGTTCAAGTAGGACTCGGCCGCCGGCGCCGGGCCGATGCGCACCGCTTCGTCGGCCTGCCGCACGTGCAGCGCAGTCGCATCAGTGTCGCTGTAAACCGCCACCGTGCGATAGCCCAGCCGGTGCGCGGTGCGGATGACGCGGCAGGCGATTTCGCCGCGGTTGGCAATGAGGATCTTGCTGAAGCTCACGAAGGCACCCACGACGCCTTGCGTTTCTGCAGGAACGCGGTCGTGCCTTCGATGCCCTCGGGCCCCAGCGCAGCACACGAAAACACGGCCGCCGCTTCCTGCACCAACGCCGCCGGCGATTGAAAACGCGCTTTCGCGATCAGCGCCTTGCTGGCTGCAACAGCGCCCGGCGCGCATTGCAGGATGCCGCTCAACACGCGCGTCAGCGCCACGTCGATGGTTTCCACCGCATGCACCTCATGCACCAGCCGAAGCGCCAGCGCAGCCTGCGCGCCGAGAGTCCCGCCTGTGACAGCCAGGCGCTTGGCTTCGGCGTAACCCAGCCGTTCGACCAGGAAGGGCCCGATCTGCGCCGGCACCAGGCCCAGTGATGTCTCCGGCAAACGGAAGTTCGCGCTATCCGTCGCCAAGGTCACGTCGGCAACGCAAGCCAGACCGAAGCCGCCGCCCATGCAAATGCCTTCGACGACTGCCACCGTTGCGATGCCGGTGTCGGCAAACGCGACGCACAAATCGCCGAAGGCCGCGTTGGTCTGCACCAGCGCCTGCGGGTCGTCCTGCAGCTTGATCCTTGCCGCCGCCATGTCCGACAGATCGGCACCGGCGCAGAAATGCCCGCCCGCGCCGCGCAACACGATGACGCGCACCCCGTCGTCAGTGCCGCAGCGCATCTCGGCCTGCGCCAGCACCACCCGCAGTTCACGCACCATCGCCATCGACATCGCATTCCGCACGTTGGGCCGGTTTAGCGTGACGTGCAAGACACCGTCTTCGCGCCGCAGCGCCAGCGTCTTGAAGACGGCCAATTCCACACTCATTGCAAGCCCCTCGCCCGGCAAGTACGCCGTTCGATCCCCCGAGGGGATGCGGGCCGGCTCGGGAGCGGCCCAGCGCTCGGCCCGCTCACAAACTCTTCCCCGGCAGCGTGCCTTCGAGTTTGCAGATGATGCCCAGCATCACTTCGTCAGCGCCGCCGCCAATCGAGATCAAGCGCGAATCGCGGTAGGCCTGCGAGATGGGGTTGTCGGCCGTGAAGCCCATGCCGCCCCAATATTGCAAACAAGCGTCGGTCACCTCGCGGCTCAGCCGACCGCACTTCAGCTTGGCCATGCTCGCCAGCTTCGTCACGTCCTTGCCGCTGACGTACATCTCCACTGCGCGGTAGGTCAGCGCGCGCAGCGCTTCCACTTCAGTCCGCAGTTCGGCCAGACGGTAGTGCACGACCTGGTTGTCGAGGATGCGCTTGCCGAAAGCCATGCGCTGCCGTGTGTAGTCAATCGTCTGGTCGATCAACCGGTCCAGGCTGCGCAGCGACCCGGCAGCGGCGTACAGCCGCTCTTCCTGAAACTGCAGCATCTGGAAGGTGAAGCCCAGTCCTTCCTGGCCGATGACGTTCTTCTTCGGCACGCGCACGTTGTCGAAGAACAGCTGCGCCGTGTCGCTGCTGTGCATGCCGATCTTGTGGATCTTCTGGCGCGTGATGCCGGGTGTGTCCATCGGCACCACGATCAGGCTCTTGTTCTTGTGCGGCGGGCCGTCGCTGGTATTGGCCAGCAGGCAGCACCAGTCGGCCTGCATGCCGTTCGTGATCCACATCTTGCTGCCGTTGATGAGGTAGTCGCTGCCGTCGCTCTTGGCGCTGGTCTTCACCGCCGCCACGTCGCTGCCGCCGCTGGGCTCACTGACACCCAGGCAGGCCACGATGTCGCCAGCGATCGTCGGCGTGAGGAATTCGTGGCGCAACGCGTCGCTGCCGAACCGCGCGAGTGCCGGGGTGGCCATGTCGGTGTGCACGCCAATCGCCATCGGCACACCGCCGCAGTTGCATTGGCCCAGGGCTTCGGCCATCACCATGCTGTAGCTGAAGTCAAGCCCTGCCCCGCCAAACTCTTCGGGGTACTTCAGGCCCAGCAGACCGAGGTTGCCCAGCTTCTTGAAAACTTCGTGCGCGGGGAACTGGCCGTTCGCTTCCCATTCACGCACGAAGGGGTTGATTTCCTTGTCGCAGAACCTGAGGACGGTGTCTTCGAGCGCGCGGTGTTCGGGGGTAAATTTCATGGCTGTCTCCTGCGGATTTCGCAAAATCAGAGTCGTGCGACGCCAAAGGTGTTGGACCGCAGCTGTCGTTGTTGCGCCTCCTGCGCCAGCGCCAGGCACAGACCCAGGATGCGGCGCGTGTGGCGCGGGTCGATGACGCCGTCATCCCAAAGCCGCGCGGTGCCGAAGAGCACGTGGCTTTCAGTGTCCAGGCGCTTCTTTAGCGCGTCGCTCATGGCGGCCAGCGCGTCGTCGTTCGCGGGCAGTCCCATCCGTTCCAGCTTGCTGCGGTTCAGGATGTCCATCACCTTTGCCGCCTGCGCGCCGCCCATCACCGCCGTGCGCGCACTCGGCCAGGCGAAGATGAAGCGCGGGTCGAAACCTCGTCCGCACATGCCGTAGTTGCCGGCGCCGAAGCTGCCGCCGAGCACGATGGTGAACTTCGGCACGCGCGCGTTCGCCACCGCCTGGATCATCTTGGCGCCATGTTTAATGGCACCGGCCTGCTCGGCCGCCTTGCCCACCATGTAGCCAGTGGTGTTCTGCAAAAAGACGAGCGGCGTGCCCGACTGGTCACAGAGCTGGATGAACTGCGCCGCCTTCGTGCTGCCGCTGGGTTGGATGGGGCCGTTGTTGCCGATGACGCCGATGGCATGGCCATGCAGACGCGCATGGCCGCACACCGTGTCGGGTGCATAGGGCGCCTTGAAATCCAGGAAGTCGGACGCGTCCACCAGCCGCGCGATGACTTCGCGCACGTCGTAGGGTTCGCGCTCGTCGGCGGGCACGATGCCCATCAGCTCGTCAACGGCGTAGAGCGGCTCCGGCGCCGCAGCAGGAGAAGGCGCCAGGTCCCACGGCAGTTTGTCCAGCAACTCACGGGTTAGCGCGATGGCGTGCTCGTCGTTGTCGGCAAGGTATTCGCCCAGGCCCGTGACCTCGGCGTGCATCTGCGCGCCGCCCAGTTCGTCTTCCGACGCGTCTTCGCCGATGGCCGCCTTCACCAGCGGCGGCCCGGCCAGGTAGATGCTGCTGCGGCCCTTCACCAGCACCACGTAGTCGCTCAAACCCGGCAGGTAGGCGCCGCCCGCAGTGGACGCGCCATGAACGACGGCGATCTGCGGGATGCCGGCGGCAGACAACCGCGCCTGGTTGGCGAAGGCGCGGCCGCCATCGACGAATATTTCTGCCTGGTACATCAGGTTGGCGCCGCCGCTTTCCACCAGCGCAATCAGCGGCAGCTTGTTCTGCGCCGCCAGTTCTTGTGCGCGCAGTGCCTTCTTCAAACCCATCGGCGCGATGGTGCCGCCCTTGATGGCGCTGTCGCTGGCGCTGATGAGCACACGCTTGGCCGCCACGATGCCGATGCCGACGATGCTGCCGCCGCCCATCACGGTCTTCTTGCCGTCGTCGTCGTGCATCCCCAAGCCGGCGAGTGGGCTCAGTTCCAGGAATTCGCTGCCACGGTCCAGCAAACGTGCCACCCGTTCACGCGGCAGCAACTGGCCGCGTTTGTCGAACTTGTCGCGCTTGCTTGTCGACTCCGCCACCACCTGGGCTTGCAGTGCCGTCACCTCAATCAGGCGTTCCTGCATGCGTCTGGCATTGGCCGCAAAGGCGGGCGAACGCGGGTCCAGCAGCGAGACGAGCGCGGGCATTACTTCAGCACCTCGGGCGTGACCGCGCGGTGGAAACCATCAAAAGGCGTTGACCGCGCTTCAGCGCCCAGCGGAAAGATCTCGCTGCCCAGTGAAGCCGCGCCGTCGATCTGCAGCGTCACGCCCGTGATGAAGCTGGCCGCCGGCGACAGCAGGAAAACGATGGCGCCGCTGACCTCGGCTTCCACGCCCATACGGCGCAGCGGGACATGCGCCCTCAGCTTCGGGATGATCGACTTCATCGCGCCGCCGTAGGTGTCCAGGCCGCTGCTGGCAATCCAGCCCGGCGCCACCGCATTGACGCGCACACCGGCATGCGCCCACTCGAAAGCCGCTGTGGCCGTCAGGTTGCTCATGCCTGCACGCGCCGCGCCGCTGTGGCCCATGCCGGGCATGCCGTTGCGGAAGTCGGCTGTCATGTTCACCACCGCACCACCGTTGGCCTGCATGCACTGCGTGAACAGTTCGCGCATCATCAGAAAGCCGCCGGTCAGGTTGTTGGACACCACCGCGTCGAAACCTTTCTTGCTGATGGCCAGCAGCGGCGCCGGAAACTGCCCGCCGGCGTTGTTGACCAGGCCCGTAACCGGGCCGTGCGCGGCCAGCACTGCGGCCACGCCAGCCTTCACGGCTTCTTCGTCGCGGATGTCGAAGGCCGCCGTGTGGCAGACACCGCCGTCTTCAGCAATCTCGGCCGCCACCGCGTCGAGCTTGGCCTGCGTGCGGCCACTGATCAGCACCGTGGCGCCGAGTGACGCCAGTTCATGCGCCACGCAGCGACCGATGCCGCTGCCGCCGCCGGTCACCCAGTGCAGTTGGCCGGCAAACAGACCCGGGCGGAAGACGCTGGCGTAGCGGGGGTGGGCAGAAGCGGTCATGCGGTGGGGTGACTCATGCAATAGGCGCAGGCAAGGGTTCGCAGGAAGGGCTGGCAGGCAAGGAGCTGCATTAGGCGACACGGTAACGTTAACGTCAATTGAATGACATATAAGTGATTACGAGAATCTTCACGGCAGGCCGCGCCGCTACGATGACGGCCATTCCCACCCCAGCCCTCAGAAGGAAAGCCTCATGGACCTGCAAGCCTGCACCGAAGCCATCCGCGCCAAGGTGGGAGATTCCAGCGGCCTGAACGCCACGCTGAAGTTTGACTGCGGCGCCGACGGCGTGGTGTTCATCGACGGCAAGAGCGCACCCAACACGGTCAGCAACGCCAGCACCGACGCCGACTGCACCGTGGCCATCACGCTCCAGAACCTGGCCGCCTTGATGACGGGTGAACTGGAGCCCACCACCGGCTTCATGATGGGTAAGTTCAAGGTCAGCGGCGACATGAGCGTGGCCATGAAACTGCAGCGCGTGGTGTAAGCGTGCTCCAGGCCGTCGCCCGCAAGCGCGGCACTGCCGCTGCGTCCGCTGCGTCCGCTGCGTCCGCGCAGGAGATGGTGGATTCACACCGCGACGAAAGCAGCAGCGAACTCTTCGGCATCACCGAACTGTGCCGCGAATTCGGCATCACGCTGCGCACCATCCGCTTCTACGAAGACAAGTCCCTGCTGCAGCCGCGGCGCATCAACGGCACCCGCGTCTACAGCAAGCGCGACCGTGCGCGGCTGGCGCTGATCCTGCGCAGCAAGGCCATCGGTGCAAGCCTGGCCGAGATCAAGCACTACCTCGACCTGTACGGCGCGCACGGCGAAGGCCGGGTGCAGCAGATGAAGTTTGTGCTGGACCGCACCGACAAGGCCATCGCCCTGCTCGAAACCAAGCGCGCGCACATCGACGCTTCACTCGCGGAATTGCGCGTTATCAATGGCGCGGTGCGCAAGCATCTTTCTGAACGCTGAAAGGTTCCCACACCATGGGCGACGCATTCATCTTTGATCACGTGCGCACACCGCGTGGCAAGGGCAGACGAGACGGCAGCCTGCACCAGGCCAGCCCCGTGTGGCTGCTGCGGACTTTGCTGCTAGCCCTGCAGCGACGTTGCCAGCTTGACACCGCACTGGTGGACGACGTGGTGCTGGGCTGCGTCACACCCGTGGGCGAACAGGGCGCCGACATCGCACGCACCGCCGTGCTTGACGCCGAGTGGTCGCAGACGGTGGCCGGCGTGACGCAAAGCCGCTTCTGCGCGTCGGGCCTGGAAAGCGTGAACCTGGCGGCCGCCAAGGTGGCCAGCGGCTTTGAAGACCTTGTCGTGGCCGGCGGTGTCGAAAGCATGAGCCGCTGGGCCATGGGCAGCGACGGTGGTGCCTGGTTCATGGACCCACGCATCAACCAGAAGCTGGGCTTCGTGCCGCAGGGTGTAGGCGCCGACCTCATCGCCACGCTGGAAGGCTGGGCGCGCGCGGACGTGGACGCCTTCGCGCTGCGCTCACACGCCAAGGCCGCCGCAGCGCGTGCGGCCGGGCACTTTGCGAAGAGCCTGATTCCCGTGCATGACATCGCCGGCCTCTTGATGCTGGACCGCGACGAAACCATCCGCCCGGTTGTCGATGAACGCGCGTCGCGCGAAGCGATGGCCAAGCTTGACGCCAGCTTCGCCATGATGGGCGGCATGGGCTTCGACGCCACTGCGCTGCGCAAGTACACCACCGTCGAACGCATCCAGCACATGCACCACGCGGGCAACAGCAG